>JAFPBC010000233.1 GCA_017390595.1 Selenomonadales bacterium
AAAATTCCACCGTCGGCGAAGGAAGCAAGCTCCCGCATCTCAGCTATATCGGCGATACGGATATGGGCGCGCGCGTCAATATCGGTTGCGGTACGATCATGGTCAACTACGACGGCCAGCACAAACATCGTACGACGATCGAAGATGATGCGTTCATCGGTTGCAACAGCAATCTCGTGGCACCTGTAACGATCGGACGCGGTGCGTTCGTAGCGGCAGGCTCCACCATCACCAAAAATGTTCCCGAAGAGGCTCTCGGTGTGGCACGTGCCGTACAGAAGAACATCGACGGTTGGGCAGAGAAGAAAAAGAAATAAACTCAATTCTAATAGAAGCATTAATGGGGGATGAAGAAATGAAGTTGGAAGAAAATAGCAAATTATGTATTTTGACAGGTAATGCACATCCTGATTTCGCAA
The DNA here is from genome assembly GCA_017390595.1 of Selenomonadales bacterium. Taxonomy (GTDB): domain Bacteria; phylum Bacillota; class Negativicutes; order RGIG982; family RGIG982; genus RGIG982. The sequence continues at coordinate 420 of JAFPBC010000233.1, forward strand.
AAGGTATCGCCGAATACCTCGGCATCGATCTGATGGATGCATTCGTAGGTCACTTTAACAATGGCGAAACACAAGTTATGGTCAACGAAAGCGTACGTGGTAAAGACGTATTCATCATTCAGTCTATCAGCGGTCCGGTCAACGACAGCTTGATGGAGCTCCTCGTTCTTATCGACGCGTGCAAACGTGCGTCGAGCCGCAGTGTAACGGCAGTCGTTCCGTACTATGCATACGCTCGCCAAGACCGCAAAACGCGTGGTCGTGAGCCGATCTCCGCGAAACTCATCGCGAACCTCTTGACGACGGCAGGCGCAGACCGCGTTGTAACGATGGACCTTCATGCAGGCCAGATCCAGGGCTTCTTCGATATTCCGCTCGATCATCTTTCGGGTGTACCGCATCTCGCGAAATACATCAAAGAAAAACAGCTCAGCGACCTCGTTGTCGTATCGCCTGACCTTGGCGGTGTAACGAGAGCTCGTCAGTTCGCCGATCGTCTCCATGCGCCGATCGCTATCATCGAAAAACGCCGTCCGAAACCGGGCGTAGCAGAAGTTATGAACCTCATCGGTGATGTTGAAGGCAAAACGGCCGTTATCGTCGACGATATCGTTGATACGGCAGGCTCCCTCGTAGAAGGCGCGAAAGCACTCAGCAAATTCGGTGCGAAAGAAGTCTATGCTTGCTGCACGCACGGCGTACTCAGCGGCCCGGCTATCGAACGCATCAACGGTTCCGTTATGAAAGAACTCATCATCACGGATACGATCCCTCTTTCGGAAGAAAAACAGTCTCCGAAGATCAACATCGTCTCTGTTGCAGAACCGTTTGCGGCTATCATCAGAAACATCTACAAAGAAGAACCTGTCAGCAAATTGTTTGAATAGGATATAACCGTAAGAAGCGTCCTCTTTAGGGCGCTTCTTTTTTACTTTCCCCGATATCGCTATCTGTGGTACAATAAATAAATAGACTATCTTTCGGAGGAAAAACAAAATGAAGATGATCGTTGGCCTCGGTAACCCGGGGGCTGAATATGACAATACACGCCATAATGTGGGGTTTCTCGTCGTCGATGAGCTGGCACGCAGAGAAAATATCCTTACGTGGCAGAAAAAAATGTCGGCAGAGATCGGTGAGTATCGCGCGTACGGCGAAAAGGTACTTCTCGTGAAACCGCAGACGTATATGAATCTTAGCGGTGAGGCTGTCGGCCAGATCGCGCGTTTTTATAAGATAGACGCACAGGACATCATCGTTATCTCGGACGATATGGACTTGCCGCTCGGCAGACTTCGCCTCAAAAATCGCGGTTCGTCGGGCGGACATCGCGGTATCGAGTCGATCCTTTGCCATCTTGATAAGGCAGACTTCGTTCGTGTACGTGTCGGCATCGGTCGCCCGCCGCAAGGCTGGACGGTCAACAACTATGTGTTGAGCAAATTTTACGGCGAAGAAGCCGAAACGTGGAACAGCGTGTGTAAACGCACCGCCGACAGTATCCAAGCGATACTCGCGGACGGTCTTACGAAAGCCATGAATACGTTTAATCAAGGATAAGAGGAGAGATACTATGCTGTGTGCAATGTATGCCATGGGCAATGAAATGTACGATGCGCCGAACATGGCGCCTGTCGGCAGAAGCGGCAACGATGTTCGGATACTCACAAAAGAAGATATGATAGAGCTTCCCGAAGGGGCAGACCTCATGCTCCTCCCGGGTAGAAGCGCGCTCGTCGGACAGAAAGGCAAGATCGAAAAGATCGCGTCGTCCCTCTATGCGGTAGCGGCGATGCTCCCGATGGGTTATACGCGCACGTATCTGCCTGCCTTCGAGATGACGGACGATGCGCCGCAGCTTCCGCTCTACGGATACGCGGCAGTCGCATTCGAAAAAGGCAAGTTCTACGTGGCGGCAGTCAAGACAGACGACAACGCGAAATGGACGCCGACTGTCTATAATACGGACGACCTCAAAAAACGTGTCGATGCGCTCAAAGCCAAAATGCCGACGAACCGCATCGTCGAGCAGACGGGTCATTGCTCGCTCGAGTGGCACTGCTGTACGGCAGAGAACCTCTTTTATCATCGCTGGGAAGCAGGCATTCCCGCATCGCCTGTCTGCAATGCCAACTGTATCGGCTGTATATCGCTCCAAGAAGCAGAATGCTGTCCGTCTCCGCAGAGCCGTATCACGTTCTCGCCGACGGCAGAAGAGATGGCCGAAGTCGGTATCTATCATCTGACAGACGCGCCCGAAGCCATCGTCAGCTTCGGTCAGGGCTGTGAAGGCGAGCCGAGTCTCGCGGCAGACCGTATCGCGCCGTCTATCCGTATGATGCGTGAAGCGACGGCGAACGGACAGATCAACATCAACACGAACGCGGGTTATACAGAGGGCATCAAACGAATCGTCGATGCAGGCCTTGATACGATGCGTGTCAGCATCATCAGCGGTCTCGAGGAGACGTATCAAGCGTACTACCGCGGCTCGTATGCGCTTAGCGCAGTCAAAGAATCGATCGCGTATGCCAAACAGCATGGTGTATACGTATCGCTTAACCTCCTTCTCTTCCCCGGTCTCAACGACCGTCCCGAAGAGATCGACGGCTGGCGCGACTTCCTCCGTGAAACGGGCATCGATATGATACAGCTTCGCAATCTCAACATCGACCCCGACTATTTCTTGCCGAAGATGCCTGCCGAAAAAGCAAGACCGATCGGCGTAAAAGGCTTCCTCAAGTTCCTTGCGGAAGAATTCCCCGACATTCGGGTGGGAAGTTTCAGTCGATATGTGAAAAAAAGTGATGCATAACGGTTGCAAGTAGGAGAGCCGTGTGCTATAATGATACGGTATTAGACGAAAATGATATTTCTATCATATAACAAGGTCATTCGATAAAGTGAGGTGCAAAGGTAATGAAAGAAGGTATCCATCCGAAGTACCATGAAGCAAAAGTTAGCTGTGGTTGCGGCAACACTTTTGTAACGGGTTCGGTTAAACCGGAACTCAAAGTAGACGTATGTTCCAAATGCCATCCGTTCTTCACGGGTCAGCAGCGTACAGTTGCAGCCGGCGGTCGTATTGAAAAATTCAACAAACGTTACGGCAGATAAGAAAATCAGTAAATGGAGAGCAGAGCAGCGATGCTCTGCTACATTTATATCTGGAGGGATTTACCGTGTCACAGAAAGTGTATGTTGGCGGTCAGGCCGTTATTGAAGGTGTCATGATGCGGGGACCCCACGAGATCGCAACGGCGGTACGTGAGCCTTCGGGCAACATCGTCGTGCAAAAAGAACCGATCCGCTCGATCGGCGATCGGTATCCGATCATGAAAAAACCGATGCTGCGAGGAGTCGTATCCCTCGTAGAATCGCTCGTATACGGGCTGAAAGCGTTGTCGTTTTCGGCACAGGCGGCAGGCGAGAGCGAAGAAGATAAGATGACCGACAAAGAGATGGCGATCACGATGCTGATGTCGCTCGGTATGGCTATCGTGCTGTTTATCATCATCCCGACGTATGCCGCGAAATTTATGCACAGTGTCATCGCCGACCCGATCGCGCTCAATCTGGCGGAAGGTGTCCTGCGCCTTGTAATTTTTATTTTGTATATCTACGCGATATCACGTATGAAGGATATTCAGCGTGTATTCATGTATCACGGTGCGGAGCATAAGACGATACACGCCTATGAAGCAGGACTCGATCTTACCGTCGAGAACGTGCGTCCGTTCACCACGCTTCACCCGCGCTGCGGAACGGCGTTTCTCTTGGTCGTTATGGTCGTCAGTATCGTAATGTTCGCGTTCTTGGGCTGGCCCGATCTCGTAGAGCGTATCTTGTCGCGCGTTATCTTGATGCCTGTTGTAGCAGGTGTGGCATACGAGATCATTCGTTACGCAGGGCGCAATGAGTCGAGCTTCATGCGTTGGGCGATCGCACCGG
>JAFPBC010000234.1 GCA_017390595.1 Selenomonadales bacterium
AGACACAGATCTTCCAATTCGCATTTGATATTGGATATCCCCAGTCGATTGGCAAGCGGTGCAAAAATATCAAGCGTTTCTTTGGCAACGCGCACTTGCTTTTCGGGCTCGACATCTTTGAGTGTACGCATATTGTGAAGTCTGTCTGCCAGTTTTATCAAGACGACACGAATATCTTTCGCCATTGCCAAGAACATCTTGCGGAAGCTCTCTACTTGCTGTTCTTCTTTCGACTTGAATTGAAGTCGGCTGAGTTTCGTCACGCCATCGACAAGACTGGCGATCTCGGGACTAAACTCCTTGGCAATATCATCAAGCGTGATATCAGTATCTTCTGCCACATCATGCAAAAAAGCCGCACTGATCGTGATCGCATCGATACGAAGTGTCGTCAAAATCTCCGCAACACAAAGAGGATGCGTAATATATTTATGCCCACTCTGTCTGAGCTGGTCGCCATGTGCTACATCAGCGAATTCGTATGCTTTACGCACCAGATCGACAGGCGCATCGTACTGATACGCTTGCAAGGCATTGATGACCTCATCAATTGTAGGTATTTTTGCAGTATCCATAATGATTACCCCTAAAAATAAAATCCTTACCCTTTATTGTAACAAAAATCCAGAAATAAATCACTAGTAAATGCGTATTCTTCCCAAATAAAAATGAGAATATTATCAAATGAAAGTGATACTCATCGAATTTTGCGGATAGATAGGACGATTGATACGTTCAAGCAGTTTTTCTCCTGCTTCCGATAAGACCGTCTCGCAAAATCCGCCGAAAGCATCTTGTTCTGCCAATCCTTCCGAATATGTTACTGATTCTGTCAATTCACGTTTGCGATTCATCGTAGGAAGGATCTCTATCTCACGTTTATTCCCTCTCGTATGGCGTTTGATCAGTTCCAGTTCTTCGAATATCTTGAGCGCGTTCTGCACGCCCGCGTCAGAGCTGTATCTGCCCGTAGCCGTCTCCATTTCTTCCGCAAGCTCCGCGTTCGAAAGCGACAGCATGTTGTCGTGCGCACGTTTTTTCAGAATACTGTAAAGCACAGCCAACGTCTCGCGATTCGGAGCACGATCTTTGAGTATCTGCTGATTAATTCTGGAGTCATCCGAGCCGAACATCAAATAGATACGACTGTTTTTCCCATCGCGTCCGCCACGACCGCATTGCTGATTGAACGAAGTAAAATGAAACGGCATATGATATTGGATGACATGACGAATATCGGGAAGGTCTACCCCTTCTCCGAAAGCACTCGTAGCAACGACTGTTTTTAGTTTGCCCTCTTTGAACCAATTTTCTACCGTTACGCGCCATTCATTTTTCATACCTGCGTGGTAGAACCCTATCTTATCTTCCATCCACGGCAATTTTTTTCGCAGTGCCGAGGCTATGTCGAACGCTTGTTTGCGGCTGTTGACGAAAATAAGCGTCTTTTCTCCGTGGCCGACGATCTCCATGAGTCGCTCATGCTTTTTCTGACTGTCACGGCAATCAACGAGCTCTAGGTTGCTTCGCACCGTGCGATCGACGAATATCTCATCGATAGCCAACGATGTTTGTATCGCAGTTGCCACCTCATCCGATGCCGTTGCCGTTACGACAAGCACCTGCGGGTCGCCTATCGCTTCGCACAGATAACGTATCCGACCGTATATCGGTCTGCGCGACGAACTGATAGCAATATGGTGTCCCTCATCGACTACAAGGAATCCTATCTTACGGTTCGTCCCCATGAGGCTCTCGCTGTTCGCCTCAAGGAACTCAGGTGTCGTCAATAAGATATCGACACTTCCCTCTTGCAAGGCATCATAGAGCTCGCGGCGTTCTTGCGCGTTGATCGTACCGTTGCCTTTATATACACACAACCCCAGTTGTGCCATTTTCTGTTTCAAGCTGTTATATTGATCATTGACGAGTGCGCGAAGCGGATATAAGATGATGGTCATCTCGCGTTTCTTCATCGCCAACTTGGCGGCATGAGTCTGGAATATCGCCGATTTTCCGCGTCCCGTCCCCATGATAGCCAAAATATTTTTTCCGTTATCAAGCTCGGCCAATATCTTCTGCTGACTCGCGTGATAATCGTACTTGCCTAATATCGCTCTTCGTATCGCGTCCTCTTCATATGCTTGCGTCTCACGTACGATCTTTTCTTGTACGATGGTCTTGATCACAACGATATTGACACCATAAGAACGGTCTCCGCCACCTGTGACGGCTGTGACGATACAGCGATAATCGACTCCCTCATCCATGAGTGGTGCGATATCGGCGGCGATCTCTTTTCGGATATGTCCGACATCACGACCGTCTTGCGTCCATACACGAATAGCATTCGCATCATACGGATTGTCGGACTCACGACGCATGACAAGTTCCTGTCCGGCAACAAGCGTCGGTATCACATCTTGTCTGCCCTCGAACGTCACACCGACCAATTTGGAATAAAACGAGTCCGCATCGGCAAGCGTCTCTTGCCCATCGTGTTTTTCTTCATACAGCGCAGTAAACATCTCATCTTGCGCGGGATGCATCCGCACGTCCGACATCACAAGCTGTACGGTACGCTGTCCGTTCCACTCATTGATATCGGGCTGAAACGCAATATCTACCTTATCGGCAACATGATACTCGTCGACCATCTCGGGCATACGCCACCCGATACAATCAAGCGTACTGTTTAAACATTGCACACGCATCTTGACTGTCTGCTGATCTTTGCCGATTTTTGCAAGCGACTGTATCGGCATACTTTCACACGCAAATAACGGTCGCGGATTCCCCATGCCGAACGGCTCCAGCATATCAAGTGAGCGAACAAGCTGTTCATCCACTTCTGTCGGAGCAATGACAGCATCTATTTTCACTTGCGGTCGCCAGATATCATCATCGGCATAGTCTTTCGCATATTCGTTCATGCGAATACGGAATTCGTCGATCTTGCTCGCTTCGATACCAAGTCCTGCCGCTTGCTTATG
>JAFPBC010000030.1 GCA_017390595.1 Selenomonadales bacterium
AGGTATTGACATGTCTGCAATCGATATTAACAAAGGTAACTTCCAGGCGGAGGTTATGGAGAGTGATAAGTTGGTGCTTTTGGATTTTTGGGCACCGTGGTGTGGTCCCTGCCGTAGGGTGGTACCTATTGTGGAGGAGATCGCGGAGGAGAATCCCGATATCAAGGTGGGTAAGGTCAATGTCGATGAGGAGGTTGAGCTGGCTGAGAAGTTCGGTGTGATGAGTATTCCGATGCTTGTTGTGCTGAAGAACGGTGAGGTCGTGAATCAGGCTGTCGGTATGAGACCGAAACATCAGATATTGGAGATGGTCGACGAGGCGTAGATATGCTGTGCGATCATTAGAGAGAAAGGTTATGTGAAAATGGGTAAATAAAAAGGGTACCGCTTTTAGTCGGTGCCCTTGTATTTTTATTCTGCGAGTTGTTGGAGTTTTGTGGGGTCGAGTATTTCGATGGTTCCGCGAGATAGTTTGACAGAGCCTTCGTTTTGGAAGTAGCGGAGCATTCGTGTTACGACTTCGCGCGGGTTGCCCAGATGATTGCCGATGGTTTCGTGAGTGATCTTGAGAATGGAGCTGTTTTCAAGGCGTGATTCTTCGAGGAGGAAGGCGGAGAGGCGTTTGTCGAAGCTTTTCCAGAGTATTTGTTCGAGGAGCCAGATGATCTCGGAGAATCGTGTGGCCATGAGTTCGCAGGTGTAGTTGGCGACGGTGACTGATGATTCCATCAGTTTTTTGTAGGCGCTCGGTAGGATTATCCAAAGTTCGGTGTCTTTTTCCGCTTCGATGATGACTTCGAATTGTAGGCTGGTCATCATGCAGGCTGCGGAGAAGAGGCACATGTCGTGTTCGAAGAGGCGATATAAGGTGAGTTCGCGTCCGTCTTCGGAGAGCATGTAGGAGCGTAGTTGCCCCGAGCCGACGAGCAGAAGGCCTGTGCAGCTGATGTTGCCGTCATGGATGACGGTTCCTTTGGTTGCTTTTCGGAAGATGATGTTTTGCGATAGGTATTGTTGTTCTTCGGGTGTCAGTTTGTCCCAGATAGGAAAGTATAAAGAAAAGTCCATCGTGTTCCCTCCTTGTTTGCAGTATACGGTATGGATAGGGAGGATGTCAATTCTGTGTGATATTGCTTGCATGCACATAATATACTGCTATTGTATATTATGTGATAATGTCACGGAAGGAGATGCGGGTGGCTGGTATAATAAAGAAAAAAGCGAGAGGAGCTATGAATATGGCTATGATGAAGATAGATGAAATGAATTTTGCGGAAGTAATTGGTGGAGGAGAGCCTGTTTTGGTAGAGTTCGGTGCGCCGTGGTGTGTGTATTGTCGTCGTATCGAGCCTGCGCTGAAGAAGGTGGCGGAGCAGTATGATGGTAAGCTTTTGGTTGGTGCGGTCGATATTGATGTGTCGCCGAGGCTTGCTGAGGAGTATGAGATCGAGTTGGTTCCGACGCTTGTGCTGTTTAAGGATGGGCAGGCTGTCGGGGATGTTGTGAATCCTGCGTCGAAGGCACAGATCGATGCGTGGATCCGTGAGACGGTAGATATAGGCTAATGGTGTATGAAGGAGGAATCGTGATGAAACACGTTTATGATATGATCGTAATTGGTGGAGGACCTGCGGGATATACGGCAGCGCTTTATGCGACGAGAGCGGGTCTTGATACGTTGGTGTTGGAGAAGATGTCGGCGGGCGGTCAGATGACGCAGACGATGCAGATAGATAATTATCCGGGGTTCGATGAGGGTATCGATGGCTTTTTGCTCGGAGAGAAGATGCAGGCTGGGGCGGAGCGATTTGGTGCGAAGTCTGAGATGGTAGAAGTCTATTCGGCTGTGCTTGATGCGCCTGTTAAAGAGATCGAGACGAGTGAAGGGACTTTTTTTGCACGTACGGTCGTGATCGCGACGGGTGCGGAGCATAGACATCTCGGTATTGCAAATGAGGAGAAGTTCGTTGGCAAGGGTGTCGGTTATTGTGCGGCTTGCGATGGTATGTTTTACCGTGGCAAGACGGTCGCTATCGTGGGCGGTGGCAATTCGGCAGCTGCTGATGCGTTTGTTTTATCTCGTATTTGTAAGAAGGTCATCTTGGTTCATCGCAGGGATACGCTTCGTGCTACGAAGATATACCATGATCCGCTTCACAAAGCGGAGAATATCGAGTTTCGTTGGAACAGTACGATCAGCGGTCTTAATGGTGAAGGTCGTTTGAATGGGGTGACGCTTCGTGATGTCAATACAGGCGAGGAGTCGGAGCTTGAAGTCGATGGCTTGTTTGTCAGCATCGGTCGCTCGCCTGCGACGGCTTTGTTCGATGGACAGCTTACGCTTGATGATAATGGTTATATCGTAGCAGATGAGTCGACGCGGACGAATCTGGACGGTGTGTTTGCGGTCGGTGATGTACGTACGAAGGCACTTCGGCAGGTCATTACGGCGGCGGCAGACGGTGCTGTTGCAGCGCATTATGCAGAAGAGTATCTGGTGATGAATAAGTAGAAATGATATGATAAGAAGTTTTTTTGACCGAGCTGTGCTAAACGGCTCGGTTGTTTTCTATCAGAAAAAATGATAAATAGTTATATAAATAATGTGGTTTTGTTTAAGGGTGTGGTAAAAACAGGAAAAAAAGAAACTTGATTTTCTCAATTAAAAGGAATAAAATGTAAATACAGAGCGGAAGATCATTTTCATTGTCACTTAAATGAGAGCGAAGGCGGGACGAGTTGATGAAAGAGATGATCAAAGTAGCGTTCGATGGGTATTGGTTGGAGCGGTATCAGTCGGAGGTTTCGGAAGAAGGGGGCATCTATTGTGTTTATGCGTGTGAACCGATGGCGAGGGATAGGCTTGTTGTATTGCGTGAGCTTCTCTATATCGGCGCGTCGGATGATGTGAGGGCAAGTATAACGAAGCATGAGAATGTGAAGAACTGGAAGAACCGTTTGCTGGAAGGTGAAGAGCTTTGTTATTCGTTTGCGAGAGTAGTACGTGATATTAGGAGTGATGTTTTGGCGGCGATGGTGCTGCATCACAGACTGCCTTGTAATGAGCTGCAAGATGAAGAAGCAGATAATGTTCGATTGATGATCGTGGGTGAGCATGAGTTATTGGACGATTTTGTTGCGATTGGCGATGAATAGACGAGGTTTGATAATTGATATTTACAGATGATCCATAAAAAAGAGTGATACTTTAAGGTATCATTCTTTTTTTTATGATGGAGAGTGGCAAGATATATATGTGTATTACAAGAGGACGGCAGGGTGATTTTGAGAGAAGAGGTCGGTCTTTTTGGTGGTCATAGTCATGTTGGCATGAAAATTATAGAGGAGAGGAATGTTAAGTTGGTTATTTTTTGTGATCGAGTTCGAAAAAAAAGGTTGAAAATTATCAAAAAAAAGCTTTTCACAGTTATGTTAGATATAGTATAATCTGAAAATGAAAGCGACTCACACCTACCCGGAAGAGAAGTTAGGCTGAATGCAGGTAGGAAGCGACTTCTAGGCACTATGAGAGTTCTGAAAACATCATTTATGATGGCATGAGGAAGCTTACAAAACAGTCTCAACGAATAGCTTGAAGTAAAGGTTTATTGCTTTTGGAAGGCTATTGTTGATTGCGATCTCTAGATGTATTTTGTATACAAGGAGAAAAGGCTGTTGGAAGACATAGGCCTGACAAAGTTGCCGCCAATTATGGCATCGTAACTCGAACAAAAAGAGGGGAGGTCATGAATAACCTGCAAATCATGATGGATCTGTATATGGGTGAGTAAATCAAAGTTGTTTCAAAATCTGCCAAGGTAAGGATCTTGGCAAATAATGTAGGGAGGATAATTATGGATATTGTATTGCTTTTACAAATTGTGGTATTGCTCGGCTCTATCTTTGTTGGTATTCGCTTGGGCGGTATCGGTGTCGGTTATGCCGGCGGTATCGGTGTTGTTATTTTAGGTCTTGGTCTCGGTATGAAACCGGGTGGTATTCCTTGGGATGTTATTCTTATCATTATGTCTGTTATCGCAGCTATTTCTGCGATGCAGCTTGCAGGTGGTCTTGATTATTTGGTTCAGAAAGCGGAAAAAATTCTTCGCTCGAACCCGAAACAGATCAACTTCTTGGCTCCGACTGTTACATACTTCTTGACGTTCTTGGCAGGTACGGGTCACACGGCGTTCTCTATGATGCCGGTTATCGTTGAGGTTGCTAAAGAGCAGAACATTAAACCGTCTGCTCCGCTTTCGATCGCAGTTGTAGCGAGCCAGATCGCTATCACGGCGAGCCCTGTTTCTGCGGCTGTTGTTTACATGACGGGCGTATTGGAACCGCTTGGCTGGAGCTATCCGACGTTGATCGCTCTCTGGTTGGTTACGACGTTCGCAGGCTGCATGGTTACTGCCTTCATCATTACGAAGATCAGAAACCTCGATCTTAGCTCGGATCCGGTTTACCAGGAACGTATTGCTAAAGGTCTTATCAAACCGTCTGTGGGTGCTGCTAACAAAGAATTGTTGCCGGGTGCTAAAAAATCCGTTGCTATCTTCTTGGTCGGCGTATTGCTCGTTGTTTGCTATGCAACGGCTATCTCCAAAGTTGGCGGTCAGCCGGTTCTTATCTCGAACGTAATCGTTCCGAGAGACGCGGCTATCATGAGCTTCATGCTTGCTGTTGCTACGCTTATCACGATGCTTTGCAAAATCGAAGTTGCTGCTATCTCCAACACGAGCGTATTCAAATCCGGTATGGTTGCTTGCGTTTGCGTACTTGGTGTTGCATGGCTTGGTAACACGTTCGTTGGTGGTTACACGAACGAGATCAAAGCTCTTGCAGGTGACTGGGTAAAAGAAATCCCGTCCCTTCTTGCTCTTATCTTTGCTTTGGCAGCTACGCTCCTCTATTCGCAGGCTGCTACTGCAAAAGCAATTACTCCGGTAGTTGTTGCAGCTCTTGGCATCAGCGCAGCTAACCCGGGCGATGCATACATGCTCGTTGCTTCGTTCGCAGCTGTTTCCGCATTGTTCGTACTTCCGACGTACCCGACGCTTCTTGGTGCGGTAGAAATGGACGACACGGGTTCCACGAGACTTGGTAAATATGTATTTAACCATGCGTTCATGCTCCCGGGTATCTTGGCTATCGTATTCTCGGTTGCATTTGGTTTCATTGCTGTTGGTTTCATCGGCTAATAACAACGATATTTAAAAGAGTGATACCATTTGGTATCACTCTTTTTTATTTACGATTGAAAGATGTGTAGGGAAGTGATCTGATCATAGGTGATGATTAAGAATGAGTGGGAATGTATTGTAAAATAAAATATAAAAATAAGAATGATCGAAATAAACAAGGATAATGTCGTTTGCGGATATTGCAATGTTGTATACTGTTGAGGATTGTCGTTAAATCACATTTATGCTATAATTTTATGTTAGAATGAGGATTTTGTTTTTTTGATAGAACTAATAGAAGAATGAGAAATAAGTTGAGAAGGGGTTTGCACTTATGCTGGTACATGAGTTGGTTTTTCAAGGGGAAACAGACAAGATCGCATTTCATGGCGAGAATTCTGTAACGTATGGTACATTCCAAGAGAAAGTTGAAGGGTATCGTGCGTATTTATATGCGCAGGGTGTTCGTGAAGGTGACAATGTCGGTTTGTTCTCGCGTAACTCGAAGGAGTTTGTTTACAGTTATATGGCGATCGTTGGGTTGGGCGGTGTCGTTGTGCCAATCAACTTCCAGTTGAGTGCGCGTGAGATCGCTTATATCGTCAAAGATGCCGAGATCAAAACAGTGGTCACGATGCATACGCTCGATCTTGCGGAAGCTCTCGACCAGCAAGGTGTTGACTGGGGCGTAAATCAGCTCGTGCTTGCTGATATTGAGACGGCTATCGCTACGGGGGACTATGCGGCTGTTCCTGCTTGTGATACGATCGACGACAGTCATGATTGTGCTATTATTTATACGTCGGGCACGACGGGCAATCCGAAAGGCGCTGTTCTTACGCATAAAAATCTGATCGCCAATTCGTATGACCTTACAGCTGTCGTATTTACGACGGGGGCTGACAATGCTCTTTGTGTATTGCCGATGTATCATGCGTTTGGTTGGCTCTGTGCTGTTATCAATCCGCTCCACTGCGGCGGGGCAGTTACGATCTTGGATACGTTTGCACCGAAAGAAACGATGCAGGCGATCGCTAAATATCAAGTGACGATGGTGTACGGTGTGCCTGCGATGTTCAATATTTTGGCTCGCAGTGGCGATCCCGAGCTTTTGAAAACAGTACGTACGTATGTATCGGGCGGGGCGTCTTTGCCTGAGACGGTTGCCAAATTATTTGCACAGAGATTCGGTGTAAAAATTCAGGAAGGCTATGGTTTATCGGAAGCATCTCCGGTCGTAACGATGAATCCGCATGACAGGATCAAGATTGGTTCTATCGGTGTTGCTCTTCCGAGTGTTGATCTTAAGATCGAAGCAACTGAAGGTGAATATTCCGGTCATGGTGTCGGCGAGCTTTTGGTCAAAGGTCCGAATGTCATGCGCGGATATTATCATTTGCCCGAGGCAACGGAGTTCGCGCTTCGCGACGGCTGGCTCCATACTGGTGACGTTGCGTATTGCGATGAAGAAGGATATTTCTTTATCGTTGACCGTTTGAAAGATATGATCATCACGAGTGGTGAAAATGTCTACCCGCGTGAGATCGAAGAGCTTATCTACGGTTATGAGGGCGTGTTGGAAGCGGCTGTTATCGGTGTAGATGACAAGCTTCGCGGACAGAGCGTTAAAGCATTCATTGTTGTCGAAGCAGAAAAAACGGTCGATGTCAAAGAGTTGAAACAGTACTTGACACGCAATCTTGCTCTTTATAAAGTACCGCGTGAGATCGTTGTTCTTGATGCGTTGCCGAAAAACCAGACAGGCAAAATTATGAAGAGAATGCTCAGCTAATAGTGGTCACGCTGTAATATATGATTGATGCTGACGGCTGATACTTTGGTATCGGCCGTTTCGTTTTGAGAGAGGTGCAAATATGATGGATAAACGATATGATACGATATTGTTTGATCTTGACGGAACGTTGACCGACCCGCAGGAGGGTATCACGAAGTCGGTGCAATACGCGCTTGGTAAGATGGGTATTGAGGTAGAGGACAGAGCGAAACTGCTTCCTTTTATCGGCCCACCGCTTATGTATTCGTTCCAACATTTTTATGGATTGACGAAAGAAGAGGCACGTGAAGCGATCGGTTATTATCGCGAGTATTTCGAGCGTGACGGGATGTACGACAATCGTGCATTCGATGGGATGGTGGATATTTTGGCGATGCTGAAGGCAAAGGGCAAGACGCTCTTGGTCGCAACGTCGAAACCGACGATCTTTGCCGATCCTATCGTTCGTCATTACGGCATGGGAGAGTATTTCAAAGAGATCGTTGGTGCCAGTACAGATGGTACGCGAACGGAAAAAGGCCAAGTCATTGCCGAAGCACTTCGCTACACGGATAGTCCCCGCGAAGCTATCTTGATGATAGGTGATCGTGAGCATGATGTTATCGGTGCGCGTGAACACGGTATCGATGTATTGAATGTCGGATTCGGTTACGGTACGGCAGAAGAACGTGAGGTGCACAGACCCGACTATTATTGCGAAACGATGGAGGATCTGGCGGAATTTTTGTCGCGCGTATAGCATAAAAAGGTGCTGTTTGCATAGCCTGATAACAGATGTTATCAAGGAGTGGCTATGATGGGATATCAAAATGATTGGAAAAAACTTGTCGTCGGTACGGAGCATATGGTACCGACGATCGGTGGTAAACGCGTTGCGGTAGTCAATTTTGATCATGCGGCAACGACTTCTCCGCTTCATGGCGTCATGGAGCGGATTTTTCATTTTTCGGAAGTGTATTCTTCTGTTCATCGGGGACTCGGCTATAAGTCGATGGTATCGTCCGATGTTTATGAGAGTGGGCGTATACGGTTGATGCGTTTTGTCGGGGCTGATGTGAAGCGGTATACGCTTATCTATACGAAACATACGACGGAATCGCTCAATCTATTGGCGCATATCTTTGGTGAGCGTTTGGATAGAGAACGAGATGTTATCTTGGTGTCGGAGATGGAGCATCTGGCGAATTATTTGCCGTGGCGTATGGTTGGGCAGGTAGATATCGTACCTGTCGATGAGAAAGGGAGACTATCTTGTGATGTGCTGGAGACGATGCTCATGCGATACGGCGGGCGGGTAAAGGTCGTTTGCGTAACGGGCGCGTCTAATGTGACGGGATATACGAATCCGCTCGGTAAGATCGCGCGTATCGTTCATCGGTACGGTGCGATGATTGTTGTTGACGGCGCACAGATGGCTCCGCATACGCGTGTCGATATGATGGGACGAACGGCAGAAGAAACAGTCGATTTTTTTGCGTTCTCGGCGCATAAGATGTACGCACCGTTCGGCTGCGGCGCGCTCATCGGAAGGAAAGATGTATTGGCGGATGCAAGCCCGCTTCTTGTGGGTGGCGGTGTAGCAAGGTTTGTGACACATACTTCGCTCGATTGGAACGAAGTACCGCACAAGGATGAAGCAGGCACGCCGAATGTGATTGGCGTTACGGCGTGGACTGAGGCCATCCGTATCTTGGAAGAAGTCGGGCGGGCAGAACTTGCAAAGTGGGAAGCGTATCTTCTTGACAGTCTTGTGCGAGAACTAAAAGGTATCGACGGTATCAAGCTGTACGGCGGAGAGAAGGACTGTGTCAGTCTTGTCTCGTTCGCGCTTGACGGGATCGACCATCGCACAGTCAGTCGTATCTTATCGTATGAGGATGGTATTGCGGTACGCAGTGGGATGTTTTGCGCGCATCCGTATGTCGTTAGGCTGTTGGGGCTGAGTGAAGATGATATAGACTATTATCGCAACCATCACGAAGTACCGCTTCCGGGTCTGGTGCGTGTCAGCATTTCGTTCTGCAATACAGAAGAAGATATCGAACGGCTCGTGAGACTGTTGAGGCATATTGTGCGTCATAAGCGTGCTTATCTGGAAAAATATTCGACTATGGCAGAACATGAAGAAAGTGCGTTTGGTCAGTTGAAATTAAAGCAGAGAATTTTGCCGTAAAGGCAGTTGAAACGGTGCCGCGGAACAGGAAAAGAGGCAGGTTTCGCCGAATAATATTATTTTCTAGTATTGGATAAAGGGGAACGCAGAATCATTATGAATGAAATATTGGATGGATTAAATGAACAGCAACGGCGTGCAGTAGAAACGCTGGACGGACCGCTTCTCGTTGTGGCGGGAGCGGGCTCGGGAAAAACAAAGGTCTTGACATGCCGTATCGCGAATCTGCTCTATCATGGTGTTCGCCCGTGGAATATATTGGCGATCACCTTTACAAATAAAGCGGCTGCCGAGATGAAAGAGCGTGTCGAAAAGCTTATCGGGCCGCAAGCGAAGGATATCTGGCTCAGTACGTTTCACTCGTTCTGTGCGCGTTTCTTGCGTATGGAGATAGAAAACATTCCGGGGTATCAGTCGAATTTTGTTATCTATGATACGACGGATACGAAGACGGTCGTGCGTTCTTGTCTCAAAGAATTGAACCTTGACGAGAAGCAGTATCAGCCGTCTACGATCCAGGCGGTCATCTCGAACGCGAAAAACGCACTTATCGACGCGCGTTCATTCCAACAACAGGCGAGTACGTTCTTTGATAAAAAGGTCGGAGAAGTATTCGAACTGTATGAGACAAAACTTCGCAACAACAACGCGCTTGATTTCGATGATCTTTTGCTTTTTGCTGTGCATATCTTATCGACGAACGAAGAGGTACGCGAAAAGTATCAAGAAAAATTCCATTATGTGCTGATCGATGAGTATCAAGATACGAACAGAGCACAGTATCTTTTGGCACATCTGTTGTCGGGGGCTTCGCGCAATCTCTGCGTCGTCGGTGATATCGACCAGAGCATCTACGGTTGGCGCGGTGCCGATATCCGTAATATCTTGGATTTTGAAAAGGATTATCCCGAAGCAGTCGTTATCAAACTCGAGCAAAATTATCGCTCGACGAAAAATATCCTCGCGTCGGCAAACGCTGTCATCGAACATAACAGCAACCGTAAGCCGAAGAAGCTGTGGACGGAGAATGCAACGGGTGAGCCGATCACGTATTTTACAGGATATAATGAGCGTGAAGAAGCGCAGTATATTGCCGACCGCATCATGGAGTGCAAGACGCTCTACCATGCGAAGTACGGCGATATCGCTATCCTCTATCGTACGAATGCACAGTCGCGTGCACTTGAAGAAGGTCTGATGCGTACGGGTATTCCGTATACGATGGTCGGTGGACTCAAATTCTATGAACGCAAAGAGATCAAAGATGTCCTTGCGTATCTCAGAGTGATATACAATCCGCAAGATGCTGTCAGCTTGACGCGTATCATCAATGTGCCGAAACGCGGGATCGGTGACGCATCTATTGCGAAGCTTGAGGCGTATGCCGAGGCGAATGAGATGACGCTGTTCGATGCCATCGCGAATCATGATATGGTGGAAGGTCTGTCGAAAAAGGTGCGCTCGGAGCTCGAACGATTGGCAGAGCTTATATTCTGTTGGATGAATGAGCAGGGTTCGGTATCTATTGAACAGCTTATCGGAAAAGTCATCGAAGAGTCGGGCTATCTGGCGGAGCTTGAAAAAGATAAGACCCCGCAAGGGGAAGCGCGCATCGAGAATTTGCAGGAGTTCAAGAGCGTTGCCGAGGATTTTGCTGCATGGGAGATGGAAGAAAATCTCGAAAACTTCCTCAGTCATGTTGCGCTCGTATCCGATGTTGATGAGGCAGATACCGATGATGCGAACAAGGTCACGTTGATGACGCTTCATACGGCAAAAGGGTTGGAGTATCCGATCGTATTCCTCGCGGGGATGGAAGAAGGTATCTTCCCTCATGCGAGAACATTGGCGGATGATGCGGAGATAGAAGAAGAACGACGTATCTGCTATGTCGGCATCACGCGTGCACGCCGTAAACTGTATGTGACGAATGCGAAGATGCGCCTTCTCTTTGGTCGTACAGTCAGCTATCCGCCGTCTCGTTTCCTTGCAGAGATCCCGCAGAATCTCTTGCAGAAAGCGGTCAGCAAGTCGGTGAATAAGTATGAGATCCGAGAGACGAGCGCGTCGAAGATGATGGCGACTCAGCCGCGCGGCAGTAACCTTATGCCAAAAGCGAAAACGAAACCGATGGGAACGGCAAACGCGGGCGGCGGTGCTGTCGAATGGCATGTCGGCGATAAAGTGGAACATGGAAAATGGGGCGTCGGAACAGTCGTTGCGACGAAAGGTGAGGTCGGTGACCAAGAACTCAAAGTCGCCTTCCCCGGACAAGGGATCAAACTTCTCTTAACAAAATATGCACCGCTGAAACGTGCATAGGAGGAGGCCTATGATGGATGAAAACAAAGCCAAACAAAAAATAGAAGAACTTCGCGCAGTCATTGCCAAACATGAGTATGCGTATTATGTCATGGACGCACCGACTGTCAGCGATGCTCAGTATGATGCACTGATGCGAGAACTCATCGCATGGGAAGCGGAATATCCTTCTCTCGTTACGGCTACTTCGCCGACACAGCGTGTTGGTGGTGCACCGCTCGAAGGATTTGAGCGTGTGGTGCATCGTACACCGATGCGCAGCCTCGGCAATGTCTTTAATAAAGGTGAGCTTATCTCGTTTGATAAACGTGTGCGAAGCGGTCTCGGTACAGATGCTCCTGTTACGTATGTCGTAGAACACAAGATAGACGGATTGGCGATGAATCTCACGTATGAGAACGGTGTTCTCGTCAGCGGTGTAACGCGTGGTGACGGTCGTGAAGGCGAAGATGTCACGACGAATATCAAAACGATACGCTCGGTACCGCTCGTGCTTCGCTCGGATGAAGCAGACATCCCGACCGTATTGGAGGTGCGCGGAGAAGTCTATATGCCGAAAGACGCGTTCCATGCGCTCAATCGCAAACGCGAAGCAGATGGCGAACAGCTCTTTGCCAATCCGCGTAATGCGGCGGCAGGCTCGCTTCGTCAGCTTGATCCGCGCATCACGGCAGAACGTTCGCTCGATGCCATCTGGTACGCTGTCGGTGTAACGGAAGGCATAGAACTTAAGACGCATCAAGAGATGCTCGCATATCTGACGAAACTCGGCTTCAAGACAAGTCCTGTACACGAATCGTTTGACGATATCGATAAGCTGTTCGACTATGCTGTTAGTTGGCAGGATAAACGAGATGCGCTCGACTATGCGATAGATGGTATCGTTATCAAGGTAGACGATCTTGCGGATCGTGTTCGTCTCGGCGAAACGGCCAAAGATCCACGGTGGGCGACAGCGTACAAATTCCCTGCCGAAGAAGCGGA
>JAFPBC010000235.1 GCA_017390595.1 Selenomonadales bacterium
GAAGGGGAGCGTGCTGTCGTGGGACATGGTGTCATGCGGGCGGTGCAAAGGCTATAAGCACCTTTTGCCTTCCCTGCGTGAGAAAATATATGTGCATCGTCGCGCGCGTGCCAACCGTATCTGCCAAGCAGTCGTCACTATGCAGCCGCACCGCACTGCGTTCGGCGCATATCTCGGCCGTCTGACGGTCGCTCCGATATCGGGCATGGCGATACTCTCTCTTGTGGTGGCGATGCTGTACCTCTTCGTCGGCGTATTCGTCGCGCAGGATGTCGTCAATGTGACAGAAGGCTTCTTTACGGCGGTCTATGAGCCGTCGGTGCGTGCGCTCACCGCATCGTATATCTCTGCCGATACGGTTCTCTTCTCTCTTCTTGTCGGCGAGTACGGCATTTTTACGATGACGGTCACGTATCTCTTCGGACTGATATTACCGCTCGTGGCAGGATGCTGTCTCGCGCTTGCCGTCTTGGAAGATTCGGGATACTTACCGCGCCTTGCCGCACTCGTTGACAGGCTGATGAGCATGATAGGGCTCAACGGACGAGCCGTCATTCCGCTCATCTTGGGATTCGGCTGTGTGACGATGGCAACGACTGCCACACGTGTGATGACAACAGAACGTGAACGTACCATCGTCTGCACCTTGCTTGGGCTTGTCGTACCCTGCTCGGCACAGATGGGCATCATTGCCGCGCTCTTGGCAAGACTGCCTGCGGAACAGATCGCCGTCTATATTACCGCGATGGCCGCCGTCTTTTTCATCGCGGGCAAGATGCTCTCTCTCTTTGTCGGCGGGCAGACGAGCGACCTGTTCATCGACCTGCCTCCGCTTCGGTCACCGCGGGCGAAAAACATCATGCAAAAAGTCGCTGTCAAGACGGTGCGTTTCGTCCGCGAGGGAGCAGGCGTGTTCGCGGGCGGGGGCATTTTTCTTACGATGCTCGATGAAGCGGGCGGACTTCGTCTGCTCGGCGAGATGCTCGCGCCCGTCACCGAAGGCATCCTTCACCTGCCGCGCGAGACGGCAAGCATCTTCCTCATGGGCATGGTGCGCCGAGACCTCGCCGCCGCAGGGCTGACAGACCTTGCCTTGACGGACGGTCAGCTTACCG
This sequence comes from Selenomonadales bacterium, assembly GCA_017390595.1. GTDB lineage: Bacteria > Bacillota > Negativicutes > RGIG982 > RGIG982 > RGIG982. The sequence goes on from JAFPBC010000235.1 coordinate 1,116, forward strand.
TCGCGCTTACCGTCATCACGCTGTTCGTGCCGTGCATCGCCACCGTTCTCATGATGGTCAAAGAACGCGGGCAGGCGGAAGGCATCGCCATATGGCTCACCTCGCTCGTCACAGCGTTCGTCGTCGGGGGAGCGGTCGCGCGATGGATATGACAAAAAACTTACCTTTTCGGTAGCTTTTTTCTTTTATTGCGCGCTCATACGTGGTAAAATAAAAGGTAAACATATCACTACCAAACAAAGGAATGAAATAACATGGCGATCAACCGCGTAAGAACATATTTGAAACAATGGAACAAAGATACGAAGGTACAGGAATTCGACGCATCGAGTGCGACCGTAGCCGAAGCCGCTCTCGCGCTCGGTGTCGAAGAAGCCCGCATTGCCAAGAGCCTTGCGTTCAAGCTCGATGACGGTGCTGTCATGGTCGTCGCGGCAGGCGACGCGAAGGTGGACAACCGCGCGTACAAAGCACAGTTCGGCAAAAAAGCGAAGATGCTCACGCCCGAAGAGACGACAGAGCTCACGAGTCACGTCGTCGGCGGTGTCTGCCCGTTCGATGTACCGCCCACGACAAAAGTCTATCTCGACGTATCGCTTCAGCGATTCGATACGATATTCCCTGCCTGCGGAACGGCACATTCGGCGATCGAGCTGACATGCGATGAGCTTCATGAATGCTCTCAGTCGCTCGGCTGGGTCGATGTCTGCAAAAACTGGCGATCGGAGGAATAAAATATGAGACTGCTCCTCGTAGAAGACGAAAAACGACTCTCTGACGCGCTCGCCGCGATCCTGCGTAAAAAAGGCTACCAGGTAGACACCGCGCTCGACGGCGAAACGGGTCTCGACATGGCGGCAGAAGGCACGTACGACCTTCTCATCCTCGATCGTATGCTCCCGAAACGTGACGGGCTTTCCATCCTGCGCGAAGTGCGCGCGATGGGCTACGGTATGCCTGTCCTGTTCCTCACGGCAAAAGACACGACAGACGACCGCGTGGAAGGTCTCGACGCAGGTGCCGACGACTATCTCGTCAAGCCGTTCGATACGCCCGAACTGCTTGCGCGTATCCGCTCGCTTCTTCGCCGCGCCGAAAAAGAAATGGTCGGCGACAAGCTGACAGGTGCGGGCGTCGTCCTCGACCCCTTGAAAGGCGAAGCAACATACAACGGCAAGACGATCAAGCTGACCGTCAAAGAAGCCGTCCTATTGGAACTTTTGATGAAAAACATCGGACAGGTCTTGTCAAAAGAACGTATCTTGGAACGTATCTGGGGCTACTCTGCCGATGTCGATACAGCCAACGTCGACTTGTATATCCACTACTTGCGTAAAAAGCTGACGAACGACCATATCAAGACGGTACGCGGTGTCGGCTACTATTTCGACGGAAAGGTTGAGTAAGATGGCAGTCGGATCGGAAAAACTCCTCGCACAGATGCGCCGCCGCTTAACGATGCAGAACCTCGGCATCGTCGCACTCATCTTTATGATATTGACGGCCATCACGTACAGCTACGTCGACTACTCCCTGTATCGAACGAAACAAGAACGTATCGAAGCCGTATCGGAAGCGATGACACAGCCCGACTGGGCACCGCGCAAAAGGCTGACCACCAGTCAGCGACCGAGTCTCGGCTATCTCCATATCGCGCCGAACGGCACGCTCCTCAGAGCCGCCTCGAACCTGCCGTTCGAGATGGAAGAATGGCGTGACTTTGCCGAACGAGCTGTCGGCGAACATGGTCACATCACCTACGGCGGTACGGATATCTACTATGCATGGTCACAGTCTCCGTACGGATTGCGCGTCGTCGCCTTCGAAACGGATACGATGGAAAAAGCCATCCTCGACAACATCTTTTGGACATTCATCATAGCCGTCCTTTGCTCGCTCGGTGCCTTCTATCTGATGAGCCGATACCTCGCGGAAAAAGCGGTACGGCCGATCGAAACGGCATGGGCACAGCAGAAAGCATTTATCGCGGATGCCTCGCATGAACTCAGGACACCGCTGACGGTCATTCGGACGAACCTCGACGTCGTCATGTGCAGTCCCGAAGAGACCGTCGAAGAACAGAAAGAATGGCTCGATAATATTCGTGAGGAAACGGACGAGATGAAAGAACTCGTCGAATCGCTCTTTTTCCTCGCGCAAGCCGATGCCCATCAACAACGACTCGAATGTGATTCGTTCGACTGTCGTGACATGATCGCGTCTGCTGTCCGTGCCTATACACCGATGGCGGAAGAAAAGGGCATCACGCTCACAGCCGACCTCGGCGAAGAAAACATCATCTGCGGAGACGACGGCAAACTGCGCCGCGTCCTGCGTGTCCTCGTCGAAAACGCCATCCGTCATACCGACGCGGGCGGCACCATCTCCGTCAAGCTGACAGACGACGGCAAAACATCCTGTCTCACCGTCACCGATACGGGCGAAGGCATCGCGCCCGACGCGCTCGGTCACTTGTTCGAGCGATTTTATCAGGCGGACTCCTCACGCCGTAAAGGCGGGGCGGGGCTCGGACTTGCCATCGCCAAATGGATCGTCGAAGCACACGGCGGCACCATCTCGGCGGCAAGTATCCTCGGACAAGGGGCGACCTTTACCGTACGCTTGCCCAAAACAGGCATGAGCAAAGGAGGCACGAACGTATGAACATCGCGAAATATCTCTTAGGCACGCTCATTGCTTTTCTCTGCACGGCTTGCATGGCAAACCCGAGCGGAGCGGAACGCATCACCGCGCAGGAAGCCAAAGCACGCATGGAAAAGAATCCGCAGGCAATCGTCCTCGACGTCCGCACCGAAGCGGAATACAGAAGCGGCCATATCAAAGGCGCAGTCCTTCTTCCGCTCGACAGACTCGAAGCGGAAGCGTTGGCCGTACTTCCCAATAAAGAGGCAGAGATCCTCATCTACTGCCGAAGCGGAAGGAGAAGTGCCGACGCGGGCGAAATACTCGGCGCGCTCGGCTACAAGAACATCGCCGATTTCGGCGGGATACTGCTCTGGCCGTACGAAGTCGTGACCGAACCTTGATTTTCAAAGAAAAAACCAAAACGAAGCACATATGATATGAGATAAGGAGAGCCGACACATTCGGCTCCGAGCAACATAACAGCGATCATTCGAACAGATAAGAAAGAATGAGTAGGAGGGATCGTCATGGATAAGAAAAAATGGATAGCAGGAGCGATCATCCTTTGCCTTCTCGGCGGAGGCGGATATTGGTACTCCTCCTCGCAAACGGCAGTAGAGGAAACACAGCAGCAGATAAAAACAGTCGCCGTACAGCGCGGTGATGTTAAAACAGAAGTCTCGGCAACGGGCGCACTCTCGGCAGTCCGTTCCATCGAGATCAGCTCGAAAGTAACAGGTCGTATCACAGAGATGCGCGTCGAAGAGAACCAGCACGTACAGGCGGGCGAAGTCCTTGCCGTACTCGACTCGCGCGCGCTTCAGCAGACACTTGAACAGCTCCGCGTCAAAATGGACGTAGCGCAAGCGAACTACAAACGTGCGGAAGAACTCGTCGAGATCGGCGGATACTCTATCCAACAGCTTGACACCGCCCGCGAGAACTACGAAGTCGCACGCACCAACTACGAAAGCAAGCTCGCCGACCTCGGTGACTACACCATCACCACCCCGATCAGCGGTATCGTCATCGGCAAACCGCTCGAAGAAGGACAGACAGTCGTACAAGGTATCTCGGCGGCACAGGTCATGATGAAGATCGCCGACCTTACCGAAATGCAGATCGAAGCAGACGTTGACGAAACAGACATCGGTAAAGTCAAAGTCGGTCAGAACGTGACCTTCACCATCGACACATACAGCGGCAAGACCTTCACAGGCACCGTAACGAAGATATCGAACCAGTCCACCACGACGAACAACGTCATCTACTACACCGTATACGTAGCAGTCCACCCGACAAACTACGACCTCAAGCCCGACATGACGGCGCGTCTCGTCATCAACACGAACGAACGTCATAACGTGCTCTATCTCCCGAACGAAGCGGTCAAAGTCGTCAACGGCCAAGCGACCGTACAAGTTCTCGAAAAAGGCAAACAAGTAACGAAAAACGTCACGACAGGCCTCTCGGGTGAAATGAGCACCGAGATCGTAGACGGTCTCTCCGAAGGCGATGAAGTCGTCCTTCCGACGAAAAAAACGAAAACTCGTACACCGATGAAGATGTTCTAACCGCGAAGGAGGGATACTATGAAACCGATCATTGAACTTTGCGGTATCAGCAAAATATACAACGCAGGCGAGCTCGCCGTCCGCGCCATCGACGACGTATCGCTCACCATCAACGAAGGCGAATTCACCGCCATCATGGGCCCGAGCGGCAGCGGCAAGTCCACCATGCTCAACATCATCGGCTGTCTCGACAGACCGAGCCTCGGCTCGTATCTTTTAGACGGCATCGAAGTCAGCCAAATGAACGAAGACGACATCGCCTCTGTGCGCAACTCGAAAATAGGCTTCGTATTCCAGAACTTCAACCTTCTGCCGAAGCTCACCGCCGCGCAGAACGTCGCGCTTCCGCTCATCTACGCGGGCGTCCCTGTCAAAGAACGTATGGAACGTGCCGAAGAAGCACTCGCCAAAGTCGGCCTCGCCAAACGTATCCATCACAAACCGAACGAAGTATCGGGCGGTCAGCGTCAGCGTATCGCCATCGCGCGCGCGCTCATCAACCGTCCGCCGCTTCTCATCGCCGACGAACCGACAGGCAACCTCGATACGAAATCGAGCTACGAGATCATGGCACTTTTCACCGAACTGCACCGAGCAGGTCACACCATCGTCATGGTCACGCACGAACCCGACATCGCCGAATACGCACAGCGCGTCATCGTATTCAAAGACGGCAAGATAGACTCCGACCGCTATAACGACAAACCGAAAACGGCAGAGGGGGCGACAGTATGATCTGGGAAGGATTCACCATGGCTCTCACCAGCCTCAAAGACAACAAAGTCCGCTCGCTCCTCACGATGCTCGGCATCATCATCGGTGTTGCCGCTGTCATCACGCTCGTATCCATCGGTATGGGCGTCAAAGAACGAGTCGAATCGAACCTCTCGTCGCTCGGCAGTAACATGATCATGGTATCGCCGGGCAACGTATCCGCATCGGGCGTACGCGGTGCCGCAGGCTCCAACCAGACACTCACACTCAAAGATGCCGAAGCCATCGAAAAATCGGTCGACGGCGTACGTGCCGTAGCACCGATCGTCAGCGGCTCGGCCAACATGGTCGTCGGTAACCAAAACTGGATCAGCTCCCTGACAGGTTCCACGCCCGAATACGCCCTCGTACAAGACAGAACAGTTGCGGAAGGCTCCTTCATCACCGAACGACACCTCAACGGCAGAGAACGTGTCGCCGTCCTCGGTCAGACCGTCGTCGAAAACCTCTTCGGCGAAAGTACCGC
>JAFPBC010000236.1 GCA_017390595.1 Selenomonadales bacterium
CGATGGCGCTCGGCCATGCTCGGCAGGATCTTTCGCGCACGCTCGTTTTCGATGCCGATATCCTGCAGGAATGGTATCTCAGAGTATTGACGCCGTCTGTCGTGGCGGCGATGACGTATGGTGTTGGGGCGATCGTGCTTGCGTGGATATCGCCGAGCCTTGCGCTCGTCTATACGGCAGGCGCGCTCCTCGTTTCTGCCTTGATGCCGCATCTGTCGCGCGCCCGCGCGCGTGTCCTTTTGACGGAAAAAGAAGCGGCGGAAGAGAAGCTGTCCGCGTCTCTTGAGGAGCTCGTACACGGGCTGACCGATGCGCGCTCAAGCGGTGCGGAATCACGATTTGCCGAAGCGGAAGCTCGTCATATCGAAGCGGTGCGTATAGCGGAAGAAAGATTGTTCGTGCGCCAGGCAACAGAGGACGGCATGAGCGAAACGATCGCGCATCTGACGGTGGCAGGCATTTTGTTTTTCGGTGTGTGTGCCGTGACGGACGGGCTTCTTGGCGGTATCTGGCTCGCGGCAGTCACGCTCGGCGTGAGCGCGTGTATGGAAGCATTCCTTCCGATGACGGGCGCGCTCCGATTCGCGTTCACCGTACAGCGTGCCAAGAGCCATCTGCGTTCGGTGACGGATACGCCTCCTCCCGTGCGCGGGGAACAGGCGGCATCGTTTGCAAACGAAGTGCGGTTTGATAAGGTATCGTATGTATCGGATGGCAGATGCATCGTAGACGGTGTGTCGCTTACCATTGGGCGCGGACAGAAGGTCGCTGTCGTAGGCGCGTCGGGCAGTGGCAAGACGACGCTGACGAGACTGCTGTTGGGCTATCATCATCCGACGAGCGGTACGGTCACGTTCGACGGCACGCCGACGACCTCGCTTCGTGCGGGAGAAGCCGAAAAACTCATCGCGCCCATTCCGCAGAGGATCGATGTGTTCGGTGCGACGGTGGCAGACAATATCCGTCTCGCCGAGCCGACGGCAGACGATGAGGCATTGATACGCGCGTATCGGCAGGCACAGATGGAAGAAGAGGACGGCTCGCTCGCGCTTGACAGAAGCCTTGCGGCGGGCGGACATGAACTGTCGGGCGGTGAGCGGCAACGAATCGCCATCGCACGCTACCTTCTCGCCAAAGGACGTAGTCTTGCCGTGTGGGACGAACCTTTGACAGGCCTCTCGGCAGACATGGCAGAGCGTATCGGTACTGCGCTCACAGACAGCCTAAACGGGCGCGCGCTTCTTCTCGTCACGCACAGACTGTCGCATCTTGACGACTTCGACGAAATACTCGTCATGGATAACGGCCGTATCATCGAACGCGGCACGGAAAAAGACCTCCTCGCACTCGGCGGACGATATGCCGAGATGAAACGTACCCAACTCGACTGGGTCGATGCAGACGATGAGGTGGGGTATGTGGAGCGTTCTTGATTCGCTGCTTTGTCTTGGTGGCGCAAAGTGCGAAGAAGGTCTTTGTGCAATAGTTTGCTTCTCCCTTCTTAATTACTTTTTGGCTTGCCCCAAAAAGTAACAAAAAAGGCACGCGCTGTTGAAGCGGACTTTAGCTTACGCTATAACGAATTCGACCGCTTCAAAAAGCGCGGAACGCAGATGTCAGCTTACTGCTGAGGATAGGAACGGACGAAAGATTATTGATGAATGATGATGCAATCATCATTCCGTTTTCTCCTCAACTATGCTAAAACTACCATCGGAGCAACCATCGCCTTTGAAAAAGAAATTGAGTGATGGCAGTAAGAGATAGTCCTTTTTCAAGAGCGATGCAGTTTCTTTGTAACTTTCTTTGCTGACAAAGAAAGTTAAAGAGAAGGGAAGAGCTAACTAGCGCGAAAAGAAGGCTTTGCGATTTCGATACGCACGATAGAACATACAAAAAAGAGACCACCCTCCTTGGGCAGTCTCTTTCTTTATTTCTCGCGCAGGCGTTACCCTTCCCTTACTTCATATCCTCTCCCACGAAGGTGACACCGATCTCGGCTTCGAAGGTGCGGTTCCACGGGAAGGCGATGTTGATGTCGTTGATGTCGAGGAAGGAGAGGTGTTGGTCGGCGAAGGCGAGGAGTTTATGCTCGCTGACGGCGATAAGGCGCGCTCTGATGGGTCTGATGTTGACGGCGGTGGCTTTGGTTTTCGTATGCGCGATGAGGTCGTTTTGGATGGATTGTCGTACGTTCGCTTGGTAGCCCCAGTCTTCGAGATAACGCACGGCAAGAAGGCGGGTGCGTTCGGTGTCTGTGGCTTTGTCCATCAGGATGCTTTGTGCGATGACGAAGCCGAGGGTGTTGTCGGCTGTGTTCCAACCGCCGTAAGCGTACAGTTTGTCTAACAGGTTGCGTTCGGCGAGGTGGTTCATCAGGCCGTTGTCGGCACCGTTTGCGTATCGGATGTCGGCTAGGATGACTTTTTTGCCGCTCTCAAGTTCGTTTTCGATGCTGTCGGCAAGCGCGCGATGAGCGTCGGTGACGGTGCCGTCGTTTTCTTTCCACGCGGCTTCATACGTGCGTCCGTAACGGTCGGTGTTGACGGCGAGTATGATGTCGGCGCGCTCTGTGCTCGTGGGGTATGCGCCTGCGGCGAAGAGGTGCGCGTTGATGGATTCGGCGCACGGTACGTCGGAGTAGGTGGGGATGGTAGCGCCGCCGATGCCGGGCGCGTAGATGGTGGCGATGTGCGGGATGTTCCAAGAGATGTCGCTGATGGCGCGTGTTACCATGAGGAGGCCGAGTTCATCGACACCGGGGACGGAGGTGTAGCGGCTTTTGCCGAGACCTGCGCTTTTGTCGTCTATCTTGCGGCAGTCACGGCGCGTTTGCGAGTAGGGGGCGTTGTCGTCACGACCGACGATGAGGTATTTGAAGCTGCCCTCGTGTGCCAGCCCGACGAGACGCAGGGTGGCGGAGAGGTTTTTGACGCGACGGCCGAGCCAGTCGGCAAGGTATTCTTCGGGGATGTCTTTGGCGAGCTCTTTGAGCCGTTTTTCTTCGTTACGGGTGATGATGCGCGATTCTTGCTTGTCAAGAAGGGCGGTGTATTCGAATATCTTGGGGCCGTAGGTCTCGTAGTAGGCGGGTTCGACACCGCCTTCGGAGGCGCGCGGACTACGCATGACGGAGGCGAAGACGTAGGTGGTCATGCCGTTGTGATAGTTTTTGAGCGTGCGGAAGTTGTCAACGCGGCGGTTGATGGTGTCTTGGTCGAGGTCGTGTTTGCGCGAGGCGACGAGACTGCCGTAGATGAGTGCGTCTGCGGAGACGACGACGGCATCGGCACGCTTGATGTTTTTGTGGAGCCATGCCCACAGTGCGTCGGGATCGCCCGATGAGGTGCGGCTTCCGAGCAGATGGGCGGGCGGTGTGATCATCGTGATGCCTGCCGCTTCTGCCGAGGCGACTGTCTGCGAAAGCGAGATGGGGCGGTCGTCCTGCGGGATGTAGACGATGCGTTTTGCTTCGGCATCGGTCGCGCCGAGCCATAGGAATAAGCATAGGAATATGGCGAATAGTCGTTTTATCATAAAAAATGCCTCCTTATGGGGAGATGTCGGTATACGAAGGGAACGCGCTGCTTCTGACGCGAGAAGGCTTAGAAAGCGAAGCGGGATAATTTGCGAAGCAAAATATCTTACACTAATTATAACACGAGTAAAAATGCTTGCTCGCAAGGGCATTTTTGCGATGTGTTTCAATCAACGTGATCATGCGTCAGCATGAACAGCGAAGCAGGATAGTTTGCAAAGCAAAATATCTTACGTTGATTATAGCACAGATGTAACGATGTGTGTGATGGGAAAATGAGGGGGGAGGAAGAGAGCAAAAAAAGACACACCGAGCGGTGTGCCTTTTCGCTTATCTTATTCTTTTACGCGGCAAACGAGTTTGAAGAGTGCTTGTGTGCCTTCGTCTTCGAGGCC
>JAFPBC010000237.1 GCA_017390595.1 Selenomonadales bacterium
ATTGCTAACATATCTTATTCCTCCCCAGTGCAGTGATTAATCATTGCAGTTATCTGGCTTTATTTCGCTGTATTCGTCCGTTTTTCCTGCCATAAGGAGAATTTTCACAGTTACCGAGCAATACGCCAGACGGCATAGAGACCCCACAGACAAAGCGCAAGCGCGCCAAAGGGCTCCAATCGCCACGGCAAGATACGGCTGATGCGTTCTCCCAAAGAGAGCGCGACACTGCTGACGGTGAAGATGACCGCGCCCAAGACGAACGGAAGGTCCGCCCCGCCATTGCCGAGAAGTCCCATCCCGAGCCCGACAGCCAGCGCGTCACAGCTGACACCGACAGCCAGAGCAAAGAGCGTGCCGCCGCAAGGCAAGCGCATCGGTTGGCCGTCTTTTTCCCTGCGGCTCTCCCACAGAAGATGGAGCCCCAATAAAAAAAGCACGCTGCCGCCGAAGAGGCCTGCCCAATTCTCCGCCATGATAACAGACGACTCGCCTATCTGCCCGATCCGTTCTAAGGCACTTGCCAGATACGAGCCCGCCGACACACCGACGACAAGAAGCACGATATGAAACAGCGCAAATATGAATGACATCCGCACGATCTCGCGCACAGAGGGGCGCATCATGCCGAGCGGCACCGCCACAGAAAAAAGATCCGCGCCCAGTGCAAGACTAAGCGCGGTCATTTCTACGATCGTCACATTCCTCACCTCATCGTTATCGTATGAGGAAATGACATCTCTTATGCAGTTACGATGCGATTCCCACTCGCTTTACGCAGTCGGTTCATCACAGCCAGTCCGATATCCGATTCGTCTACGCCTTCAAGGTAGATGACGTCCGCTCCTTTTTCGTCAAAACCGCGGAGCGTGTCATAAAGAAGGCTTGCCAGTTCTGCCTTGTCACCATAGCTGACGGTGATAACGTCGGCAGGCAGACGCTCTGCCAGTTCACGGCTGACGAGCGCGCCGACACATTTTTTCATACAGACCGCATCCATAGCGGCTTTTATCAGGCCGTCACGTTTGCGTTCCGTTTCGCCTTCAAACAGTATCGTCTCCGCTTCGGGCGCATAGTGGCGATATTTCATACCGGGTGCTTTCGGCTTCACCGACTCGTCCGTCAGACCTTTGTCGATCTCGACAGCACCGAGTACATCGGTGAGCATCTCTACCGTGATACCGCCGGGACGAAGCACAGTCGGCACAGGCGAGGTGCAATCTACGATGGTCGATTCGACACCGATATGGCACGCACCGCCGTCAACGATCATCGCGATACGACCGTCCATATCTTCGGCTACCGTTTTTGCCGTCGTAGGGCTCGGTCTGCCCGAAAGGTTCGCACTCGGCGCGGCGATCGGTACGCCCGCCATGCGGATGAGCGCACGTGCGATATCGGCATCGGGCATACGCACAGCGACAGTATCAAGTCCGCCCGCCGTCAAACGCGGTACGATAGCACTGCGCTTCACGACAAGCGTCAAGGGGCCTGGCCAAAAAGCGTCTATCAAAACTCGCGCATTCATCGGCACTTCTTCCGTAAGCGGGATGATATCGTCCTTCTCCGCGATATGCAGGATAAGCGGATTGTCGGACGGACGGCCTTTTGCCGTATATATCTTTTTCGCCGCCATCTCGTCAAGTCCGTTCGCACCGAGACCGTATACCGTCTCCGTCGGGAACGCAACGAGCTGTCCGTCTTTGAGGAGCTGTCCCGCTTCGGCAAGCTGCTCCTCGAGCGGCAATGTCATGTCTATCGTAATTCGCTTCGTTTTCATCATGCTTCCACCGCCTTATCGTAGTCGGACAACACAACGACGCGGTCGATGCCCGCATAGTCGGGGAGTATCCTCTGCGCAGAAAACCCACGTCTTTTGCCGAGCTCGGCTACGTCCTGCGCCTCGCCGATACCGACTTCGAACAAGACGATACCGCCCTCTTTCAAGTAGCGCGGTGCATCGTCTATCAATCGACGATAAAAATCAAGTCCGTCTGCTCCACCGACAAGCGCCATCTCGGGCTCCTGCTTCACTTCGGGAGAGAGGCCTTCCATGTCACGCACGGGGATATACGGCGGATTTGACAAAATGGCATCGTACAGGCCGTCAACAGGCGCATAGAGGTCGCCCAAGCGGAATTCGGCACGGTCCGCAAGACCGAGACGCTCTCCGTTCGACTTCGCCACAGCAAGTGCCGCAGGCGATAAGTCTACGGCAACGCCCGTACTGCCTTCTGTTCCCTTCAGCACCGACAATAAGATAGCACCACTGCCTGTACCGATATCGACGATACGCGGAGCTTCTTTTTCCGCGAGAAGACGGATCGCCTCTTCAACGAGTATCTCCGTATCGGGGCGCGGTATGAGCACATCGGGCGTCACACGGAACGAATGCCCCATGAACTCCTTTTCGCCGAGGATATACGCAACGGGCATACGCTGCGCGCGCGCCTTGACCATCTGTCGAAACGACGACAACTCTTCTCCCACGAGCGGTCTGTCGAAGTTGACATAGAGGTGGATGCGGTCACATTTCAAGATATGCG
>JAFPBC010000238.1 GCA_017390595.1 Selenomonadales bacterium
ACAACAAGCGGAGCAGGTGTTCGCCTTCTCGCGTATCGCAGTCGATATGTGCGTTGATCTTCAAACAAGCATTATCGGGCATGACGGACAACTGATTGACCGTATAGCCACGACGATATAACAGACCTGTAAAACGGTGAAGTGTGTCAGAATGATTTTCCAAAACGAGAGAAAGCTCCATGATATAATCGCTCCTTTTATAAAAAAAATAAAACCCCTATGGTCATCTTCTGATAACCACAGGGGCGAAAGTTCTATGATTCGCGGTACCACCCTGTATTGTACTCTGTCATCGGCCATCACCGACTGTCTCTGTAACGTGAGTCTAACGTCTGAACCTACTTGAATGATCGTTCGGCAAGCAGCTCATGGGTGATTTAGAATTCTTGCGCCTCATCGGTTCACACCATCCACCGACTCTCTGGATCAGCTGTTGCAATCGTCCCGCTCCCAATCATAACTTTTGGAGTACAATATAAAATTGTAATATCTTGATTTCAGTATACCAAAAAATGAAGGTTTGTCAATAGATTTGATGTGAAAAATAAGAATTTTTTGAAAAATACGCAGAATCATAAAAGTATGTTACAATAGGAAAGAAGGAGTGTGAATGAATGGAACACACACAATATTTCGATGTAGAGTTGGCACAAAACTTAGTCGATCATATTGCGGTCGAACTGGGTCAAAATGTCAATATCACGAATCATAAAGGACTGATCATCGCGTCGTTTAATAAGAACCGTATCGGCATGATACACGAAGTCGCCGAACAGAAGCTCAAGGCAGGCGAGTACCGTGAATTTGCTGTAACGGAAGAAGAAGCGCGTCAATATCGCGGTGTGCGAAGCGGTGTGAACGTGCCTGTTTTATATGATGATATCTGCTATGGATTCATTGGCGTGACGGGCGACCCTGTCATCGCGGCACCGTATGCACGTCTCGCGGCCAAACTCGTCAAGGCGATCCTCTGCTCGATCGCGCACAAAGAACGCTTGTCCGAAGCGATGCGTGATAACCAACGTATGCGCGCACTCCTGCTTAATCAGATGATACGGATACAAGAAGAAGAGCGTAAACGTATCTCGCGTGAACTTCACGACGAGACGAGCCAGTCGCTTACGGCGGTGCTCCTCGGCTTGCGCGCACTTGCGACCTCGCTTGGTGACGAGACGCAGAAAAAAAGAGTGCTCGAGATGCGCGACATCGTATCCGAAGCACTCAGTAGTGTCCATTACATGGCAGTCAGACTTCGTCCGATACTCCTTGATGAGCTCGGGATCCGTGCGGCGATCGCCAAATATATCGAAACATATCAGAAACGATACAATATCAAAGTCTCGTTCATCTCAAAGAATATCCAAGAAGGCGAACGATTCTTCCCCGAGATAGAGATATCTGTCTATCGCATCGTGCAGGAAGCACTCAGTAATATCGTCAAGCATGCCGAAGCGAAAGAAATACACGTAGAACTTACCTGCGAAAGCGAATTGCTCCAACTTGTCATTCAAGATGACGGAAAAGGCTTCGACCCCGACATTCTCGAAGAATACCAAGTCGCCAACAACTCACTCGGTATTGCAGGTATGCAAGAACGTACCGAACTTCTGGGCGGTACATTCGAGATCACATCCGCATGGAAAGAAGGCACACGCATCGTCGTAGAGATCCCCGTAAAAACTAACAGCAGAAAAGAAGGTAATATTTGTGGCACATGAAGTGACATTCAGAAATGCGGTAAGAGAAGATGTCGGTCTTATCTTATCGTTCATCAAACGACTTGCCGAATATGAAAAACTGGCACACGAAGTCGTAGCAGACGAACCGACCTTGAACGAATGGATATTCGATAAACAAAAAGCCGAAGTCATGTTTCTCCAAGAAGACGGTAAAGAAGTCGGCATGATACTCTTCTTCCATAACTTCTCGACATTTATGGGACGATCGGGCATCTACTTAGAAGACCTCTTCGTACTTCCCGAATATCGTGGCAAAGGCTATGGCAAGATGCTTCTAAAAAAACTCGCCGAGATCACAGTCGAACGTAAATGCGGTCGCCTCGAATGGGTCTGCCTCGACTGGAATCAGCCGAGCATCGACTTCTATATCGCAATGGGCGCACAGCCGATGGACGAATGGACCATCTACCGCGTAGCGGGCGATAACCTGAAAAAACTGGCAGGTAAATAAGAAAGAGAGGATTCATATCAGAATCCTCTCTTTTTATATTATAGAAGGAAATGCTCC
>JAFPBC010000239.1 GCA_017390595.1 Selenomonadales bacterium
GATACGGAAGTGTCTTGATATCGACGCTTCGAATACGGTCGGCACGAACTTGTATCGCACTCTCCGTGCATCTTACCTCAGCACCTGTTTCACGCAGTTTGTCGATAACAGCAAACAAGTGCTCGGGCACGACGTCTTCAAGCACGACTTCACCGCGCGTGATACATCCTGCCAACAGAAACGTCCCCGCTTCGATGCGGTCGGGCTGTACTGTATATTCGGCAGGTGATAACTTTTCCACACCGTATATCGTGATCGTATCGGTACCTGCGCCGTCTATTTGTGCACCCATCGCCCGCAAAAACGATGATAAGTCAACGACTTCGGGCTCACGCGCCACATTTCTGAGGACAGTCACACCGTCGGCAAGCACGCCTGCCAGGAGCGCATTTTCCGTTGCGCCAACGCTCGGAAAGTCGAACTGCACCTCAGCACCGACAAGCTTTTTCGCCGTCAGTCTTACCGTACCGTGTTCTTCGGTGATATGCGCGCCCATCTTTTCCAGCGCCTTCAAATGAAGGTCGATCGGACGAGGTCCTATCGCACATCCGCCCGGATACGCTACGGTCACTTCTCCGCATCTTGCGAGAAGCGCCCCCATCAAAAATACAGACGCGCGCATCTCTCTCGATAACTGCTCTCCGACTACGGTCGACGCGACAGTCTCTGCATCGACTGTAAGCGAGCCACCGTCTCGTACCGCAGAAGCACCGATACCGCACAGTATCTTTTGCATCATACGAATATCACGAAGGTTTGGTACACGATGAAGGATGCTCTTCCCTTCAGCCAATAGTGTCGCCGCCATAATAGGCAGAGCCGCATTCTTCGCACCGCTGATCTTGACAGTACCTTTCAGCTGTCTTCCTCCGCGGATCACCAATCGTTCCACCATCGCCGCCCTCCAGTTGGGTGACGGCGCGCTTAGGCTTTGTTCATCAATCGAGCCGCGAGGTCTTCTCCGACTTCATAGATATTACCCGCGCCCATCGTCATGATAAGGTCGCCTTCTTGTTTATGTGTCTCCAAGTAATCGGCGATCTTCTGCCAATCCTGAATATATACAGCATCTTTTCCGTTATGCTCTTTGACCTTGCGTACGATAAGCTCACCGTCAACGCCGTCGATGGGCGCTTCGCCCGCCGAGTAGATGTCCGTCAAGATCAAGACATCGGCTTCATCAAATGCCGCACCGAACTCTGTTGCCAGATGATACGTGCGCGTAAAGCGATGCGGTTGGAATACGCAGACGAGTCGTTTCGGTTTTGTCTGACGTGCCGCGGTAAGCGTCGTGTTGATCTCGGTCGGATGATGTGCATAGTCATCAACGATCCATACACCGTCCGTTTTTGCTTTCGTCTGGAATCGACGTTTCGCACCGTTAAAGAGCGTGAATGCTTCGGCGATCGCCTCCATCTCTACGCCCATCTCGCGTGCCGCCGCAACAGTCGCAAGTGCATTGAGCACATTATGTTTGCCCGGAACATTGAGCACGATCTGTCCGCACAGTTCTTCTTGATAGTATACATCAAAGCTCGTGTTCTGACCGATCGTCACGATATTTTTCGCTTGATAATCCGCGTCATGTTCGATCGCATACGTGATCTGCGTACGCTCGATCTGCGGTGCCATATCGCGAATATGCTCGTTGTCGAAACAGAGGATAGCCACCCCATCTTCTTCCGGCAAGTTATGTAAAAATTGACGGAAGGCCTTGAGGATATTCTCCATCGTACCATAGTGATCCATATGATCGTTCTCGATATTCGTGACGATGGCGACTTTCGGATAGAGCGTCAAGAACGAACCGTCGCTCTCGTCGGCTTCCGCGACCATCACACCGCTGTGACCGAGTTTGGCATTACCGCCGAGATAATCGACGTCACCGCCGATGATGACAGTCGGATCGAGACCACATCTCTCCAACACGACAGCACTCATCGAAGTCGTCGTCGTTTTACCGTGCGCACCTGCTACTGCGATACCACGCGAAGATTCGTTCATCAAAAACGAAACGACATCCGAGCGATGAAGAACGGGAATATCCTGCTCTTTCGCCGCAACGAGTTCGGGATTCGCCGCTTGGATAGCAGTCGAAACAACGAGTACTTCTTTTCCTTCTACATTTTCTGCTTTTTGTCCGATCTTGATATCGGCACCCAATTTAGCCAGACGCTCCGTAACTTCCGATCGTTTCAAGTCGGAACCCGATACGTCATATCCTTTTTCTATCAAAACTTTGGCGATTGCACTCATACCGGCACCGCCGATACCGACAAAGTGTATTTTCTTCTTAGTCGTAAGCAAAGACTTATTTCCTCCTTTTGCGCGCCGCTCCTTCGGTTATTGTTCGGCTTATTGTATGCGACCTATCAAAGAACCGTTCCTAGCCCTGTTTTGCCAGCGTTCGTGCCAGACGCGCAATATCGTCTGCCGCTTCTGCTCGTCCCAATTCCAGACTCGCAGCTGCCATCTTCGCCAGCGTATTCGGCTCGGCGAGAAGCGCTTCTACTTTCGCGAGGAGCAATTCTCCTGTTAATTCACTATCTTTTATCACGACAGCCGCGCCATGCTTTTCTACGATACGCGCATTGTATTCCTGATGATTCGCCGTTGCGTACGGATACGGAACCAAGACAGACGGAATACCGCGTGCCGCAAGCTCGGCAAGACCGAGAGCACCTGCTCTGAAGATCGCCAAGTCTGCTGCTGCCAGCGCATTGGGCATATGATAAGCATACGGCACGATCTTAATATTACCTGCCGATCCTATGTCTATACCCTTCTCTTTTAGACTGTCTATCACTCTATTATACTCATTTTGCCCTGTGATGTGCAATATCTGAACATCATCTCTGTGACGAAACTTTTCATGAAGCGCGATAAGTGCCGTATTGATACTGCGCGCACCACGCGAACCGCCCGATACGAGTATCGTCTTTTTATTTCCATCAAGACCAAACTCAGCCAAGCCGTCCTCACGACGTGCCGACATGACCGCCGCACGGATCGGATTGCCTGTCGCTACGATCTTCTCACGATCGGGAAAATACTTTCCGGCTTCTTCGTAACCGACCGCGATCTTCGCCGCGAAACGCGACGCGATCTTATTCGTCATCCCCGGGACGACATTCTGCTCCTGTATCATCGTCGGGATACCGAGCAATCCTGCCGCGAGGAGCACAGGCCCGCAGACATATCCGCCCGTACCGATCACGACATCGGGACGGAATTTTCTCACGAGCGACAATGCCTGCCAGACACCTTTGGCCGCGCGGCCTGCTATCGCCAGATTGGCAAGCGTCAACTTACGCTGAAAACCTGCTACTTCTATCGTCTCAAACGGAATGTTTTCTTTCGGAATAATATCCGACTCCAATCCTTTTTTTGTTCCCACATATAAAATTTCGACAGACGGATCTTGCGCCCGCAGACGCTCAATGATCGTAATGGCGGGATAAATATGACCGCCTGTTCCGCCGCCCGAAACCATAACGCGCATAAACCATTCCTCCTGTATACCTGATCAAAGGCAAACGTAATCCTTGCCTATCATTTTATTATAACCGAATTTGCCCGGAAATGTTAAGCAAAATTCCCACACCTGTCATTGTAAAAATAAGTGCCGAACCGCCAAAACTCAAAAACGGCAGAGGGATACCCGTTACAGGCATCGATGCTGTCACGACAGCTATGTTCATCATCGCCTGCAATACGATCATACTCGTCAGACCAACAGCAAGCAGACTGCCGAACGTATCGGGTGCGTGCATCGCCGTTCTCATCCCGCGCCACGCCAAAAGAAAGAACAGCAAGATGACAGTCAGCGTACCGATCAGCCCAAGCTCCTCTCCGATAATAGAAAAGATAAAATCGGTATGCGGTTCGGGCAAATAAAGACACTTCTCCCTGCTTCGTCCCAGACCGACACCAAACAAACCTCCCGACCCGATGGCATAGAGAGACTGGATGATATGATACCCACTGCCGAGCGGATCTGACCACGGATCGAGAAAAGCCAGTATCCGTTTCATACGATACGGCTCGAGCCAGACCGC
>JAFPBC010000240.1 GCA_017390595.1 Selenomonadales bacterium
CATCCGTGCGCGAGTGCTTCTGCCTTCTGTGCGCGGAGCGGAATGACCGCCGTGACCGATTTTCGCGGGATGAGCATCGACGATTCTGTGACGGTAATACCGATACTGTCGCCTTCGGACAACCGCACGATATCGCTCTGTACGGTGATATCCCAGTCGCCGTAACCCGGGCTGAATCGGAAGGCCGTATAGAGCCCGCGCCGCTTTGCTTCTGCTGTGACCGTGCGATTGAGGTAGTCGGCACACGCTTCGGTCGCTGTCGTTGCCGCCGCATCCAAAAGAAGCGCGCGGCTGTACTCGCCTGCCGAGAATGCGGAATCGATGGCCTCTTCAACGGCACTGCCGACGGTGACTGCCATCACGGCGACTTCCTCTGCTTCGGCAAGGTGACGGCATATCGCATCGCTCGTAAGAGAGAGGTCTCCCGATTCGGCGATGATGGTATGGGTCGTACTGTCGTACGGATAATAGCGTATACTGCCCACACCTTCTGCGAGGAGGCGAACTGTTTGCGCGGCTTCGCGTACTCGCTCGGGCGGGAATTCGGACGACTTCAGTCCTGCGTATCGGCGTATGGTATGCACATCGAGCGTTGGTATCGGGATGCGATATTTCATAGAGAGTCACCTTTTTCCTGCATAACATGATCATCTATAAACAATTCTCTTTCAGCGCGTAAAAAACCTTTGTTTGGCAAAAGGAATTGATAAATACTCCTCTAAGGAAGGAATCGCCGACATCTTGTGGAATTAGATAAGTTAGCAAGTTTTTAATAATGAGGTGAACAACTTGGTTAAGGTCATCGCGATAACGAATCAGAAAGGCGGTGTCGGCAAGACGACGACTTCGGTCAACTTGAGCGCTTGTCTGGCAGAACTCGGCAAAAAAGTCTTACTGATCGATACCGATCCGCAAGGGAACGCAACGAGCGGATTCGGCTGTGATAAAGCTGCCATCAAGCACTCGGTCTACGATGTGCTTGTCAATAATGTCCCGATGGAAGATGCTATCCTTCCGACAAAAATGGACAACCTGAAGATACTCCCCGCGACGATACAGCTTGCGGGTGCGGAGGTAGAGCTCGTCTCGTTCATGTCGCGCGAAACGAAGCTCAAGCGTGCCCTCGAGACGGTCAAGCATCAGTTCGACTATGTCATCATCGACTGCCCGCCGTCGTTGGGTCTGTTGACGGTCAACTCGCTCACAGCGGCGAATGCCATCATCGTGCCCGTACAATGCGAATACTACGCGCTCGAAGGGTTGTCTCAGCTGATGAATACGGTAGAGCTCGTCAAAAACAATCTCAATCCGACGCTCAAGCTCGACGGTGTCGTATTGACGATGTTCGATGCGCGCACGAATCTGTCTATCCAGGTCGTAGACGAAGTGAAAAAGCATTTCCGTCAAAAAGTATTCAAGACCATCATTCCGCGCAACGTGCGTCTGAGCGAGGCTCCGAGCTATGGTGAGCCCATCATCACGTACGACCCGAGATCGCGCGGCGCACAAGTATACCACGAGCTGGCAAAAGAGGTGGTAGGCGATGCGTAAGACAAAAGGCGGTCTCGGCCGCGGCATCCTCACGGGAGGAAAAGGCATCGGTGCCATCATCTCGGACGAAGTCCCGTCGGGCAGCCAGATCATGATACCGCTCGACGAGATCCGTGCGAACGAATTTCAGCCGCGTAAGAGCTTCGACGAGAGCGCGCTTGCGGAACTCAAGGCATCTATCGAAGCCTACGGTGTACTTCAGCCGATCGTCGTGCGTAAAGTGGCGGGCGGATATGAGCTCGCGGCAGGCGAACGTCGTCTGCGTGCGGCCAAATTGGCAGGCATCAAAGAGATACCCGCCATCGTAAAATCGTACGATAACAAAGAAATGTCGGAGATCGCGCTCATCGAGAATCTTCAGCGTGAAGACCTCAACGTGATGGAAGAAGCGACTGCCTACAAGAACCTGATAACGGATTTCGGCTTGACGCAGGAAGAGCTTGCACAGCGTATGGGACGCTCGCGTCCGTATATCGCCAATGTGATGCGTCTGTTGGCACTTGAACCTACGGTACAGGAGCTTGTTTCACGTGGAACGCTCACGATGGGGCAGGTACGTCCGCTCGTCATCATCACAGACGAGGAACTGCAGATAAAACTGGCATATCATATCGCGGAAAACGGTCTGTCGGCACGTGCCTCGGAAGAACTCGTCAAACGCGTTCTGGAACAAAAGGACGAGCCCGAAAAAGTAAAACCGAAAAAAGAACTCTTCCTTGCAGAGGCGGAAGACCGCTTGAAATCGGCACTCGGCACGCAGGTCATCATCAAGCCGGGCAAGAAAAAAAGCAAGATAGAGATCGAATTTTATTCGGAAGACGAACTGCAGAGATTGATAGAGCTTCTCACCGCGGAACGCAAAGCCAAGAAAGTACAAAGAGAATTTCATGTATAAATAAGAGCCGATAAGATGCGTTCTTATCGGCTTTTTCGTAAGCACAGAGAGGACTGGTAATATGAAAGGTACGATCGTCAACTGTCTGGCGATTGCCGCGGGAAGTGGTCTCGGACTGCTCCTCAAATCAAAAATGTCGCCCAAATATCAAGAGACGGTCATGCAAGGCCTCGGACTCAGCGTCCTCCTCATTGGTCTGACGATGGCCATCAAGACACAGAACGTCCTCGTCGTCACCATCAGCATGATCGTCGGTGCTGTCATCGGCGAGATGCTCGATATCGACGGTCGGCTCAATCGAGCGGGTGAGCGGCTCAGCGCACGGTTCCAATCGTCGGGCGGGTCGATCGGCAAGGCATTCGTCACCACCTCGCTCGTCTACTGTATCGGTGCGATGGCTATCATCGGCTCTCTGCAAGACGGTCTGACAGGCGACGCGTCGACGCTCTATGCCAAAGCCATGCTCGACGGAACGGGTGCCGTCATCTTCACCGCCACGCTCGGCATCGGCGTTATCTTGTCGATCATCCCCGTATTTCTCTATCAAGGCGGTATCACGCTCCTTGCCGCATGGATAGCACCGTATCTGACAGACGCTGTCATCTGCGAAGTGACGGCTGTCGGCGGACTTCTCATCCTCGGCATCGGATTGATGCTCCTCAACATCAGCAAAATAAAGATCGCCAACCTCCTGCCTGCCGTGCTCGTCGCGGGGATATTGTGCTCATGGGGGATATTATAAGACGGCCTTCGGGTCGTCTTTTTTATACACAAAAACAGATACAACAATACACAAAAACAAACAGAAACAGGATAAAAAGGAAATAAAAGGATAAAAACTTGACAAAATCGGAAAATAGTATATAATAGATGACAACTCTTGAAAACAAGTGAGGTGATGAACCCGCATGGTAAATGAAAAAGAGCAAAATCGTGTTACGCTTATGATGATCTCGGACGGCAAGACGAAAGAGTACAGCCTGTCGAAACGAACGATGCA
>JAFPBC010000241.1 GCA_017390595.1 Selenomonadales bacterium
CAAATACTTCTTGATTATCGCACTGAATTTGTTTTTTGCCTCCATAAGGTTCCTCCCTTCTTTTATTATCCTCAAGGTATAGTTTAGTATACCATGTTATTAAATAGGAAGTAAATATACAATCCCTATTTTTTTAGTATTTATTTCTGATAAAAGAAAAGCAGACAGCATCATACTGTCTGCTCTTATCTTTTATGCATCTGCTTCCGTTTTGCGTTCGGCGATAGCGATAGCCGCTACTCTGTCGTCGCTGTCTGTACGCATGACTTTGACGCCCTGCGTGTTACGGCTGATGACCGAGATCTCGTCTACTTTGATACGAATGACGATGCCGTCTGTGGAGATGAGCATCATTTCCTGACCTGCATGAACGACTTTGATACCGACGACTTTGCCCGTTTTCTCCGTCACTTTCATGTTGATGATGCCTTTACCACCGCGTGCCTGACGACGGTATTCGTCGCAGCTCGTGCGTTTGCCGAACCCTTCGCTCGTTACGCTGAGTACCTCGCAGCCTGCTTTGAGCGTATCCATGCCGATGACGATGTCGCCTTCCTCGAGCTTGATACCGCGAACACCGCGTGTGTTACGGCCCATTGCGCGAACGTTGTCTTCGGGGAACGAGATGGCAACGCCTTCCTGCGTTCCGATGATGACGTCTTGTGCGCCGTCGGTGAGCTTAACATCGATGAGATCGTCATCGTCGTCGAGCGAGATGGCGATAAGACCGCCTTTACGGTTCGAGTCGTATTCGGTGAGCTGTGTTTTCTTCACGATACCGCCTTTGGTCGCCATGAAGAGATAGCGATCGTCGCGGAACTCTTTGACAGGGATAACAGCGGAGATCTTCTCGTCTTTTTCAAGCTCGAGAAGGTTGACGATAGCCGTACCGCGAGCCGTTCTGCCTGCGGACGGGATGTCATAGCCTTTGATGCGGTACATACGACCGCGATTCGTGAAGAAGAGGATGTTATGATGCGTCGTTGTGATGAACATATGTTCGACGAAATCTTCTTCTTTCGTACCCATGCCCGTGACACCGCGACCACCGCGTTTTTGACTGCGGTAGGTGCTGACCGGCATGCTCTTGATGTAGTTGCCGTGCGTGAGCGTAAGGACGATGTCTTCTACGGCGATGAGTTCTTCATTCGTGATATCCGACGTATCGTCCGTGATGGTCGTACGACGGTCGTCGCCGAATTTGCGTTTCATTTCAAGAAGCTCTTCTTTGATGATGCCCAGCACCTTTCCTTCGTCGGCGAGGACGGATTCGAGCCAAGCGATCTCTTTCATAAGTGCCTGGAACTCTTCTTCGATCTTGTCGCGTTCGAGGCCTGTGAGGCGTTGGAGACGCATATCGAGGATAGCCTGCGCCTGTTTTTCGGAGAGGCCGAATGTTTCCATCAAGCCCTGACGTGCTTCGTCGGCCGTTTTGGACGCACGGATGAGCGCGATGACGGCTTCGATATGGTCGAGCGCGATACGAAGACCTTCCAAGATATGCGCGCGTGCTTTGGCTTTCGCCAATTCGAAACGTGTACGACGTGTGATAACGTCTTCTTGATGTTTGATATAGTAATGAAGTACTTGGTCTAAGTTGAGGACACGCGGGTGACCGTCAACAAGAGCAAGCATGATGATACCGAACGATTCCTGCAGCTGTGTATGTTTGTAGAGCTGATTCAAGACGACGTCGGCATTGACATCACGGCGAAGCTCGATGACGATACGCATACCTTTGCGGTCGCTCTCGTCACGAAGGTCGGTGATGCCTTCTACTTGTTTGTCGCGAACGAGTTCGGCGATCTTTTCGATAAGACGTGCTTTGTTGACCTGATACGGGATCTCGTTGACGACGATACGGTATTTGCCGTTCGACATTTTCTCGATGTTGCTTTTCGCACGCATCTTGACCGTACCGCGGCCTGTCATATACGCCTGCAAGATGCCGTCGCGGCCGAGTATCATGGCACCCGTCGGGAAGTCGGGGCCTTTTAATTTTGTCATCAATTCGGGAATGGTCACATCGGGATTGTCGATCTTCATAACGATCGCATCGATGACCTCACCCATGTTGTGCGGCGGAATATTCGTTGCCATACCGACCGCGATACCGGAAGAACCGTTGACCAAAAGGCTCGGGATCTTCGACGGAAGTACGCTCGGTTCTTTGAGCGATTCATCATAGTTCGGTACGAACGTGACCGTATCTTTTTCGATATCGGCAAGCATCGCTTCTGCCGCGCGAGACATACGCACTTCTGTATAACGCATTGCTGCCGCAGAGTCACCGTCGATCGAACCGAAGTTGCCGTGACCGTCTACGAGCATATAACGTGTCGAGAAATCCTGCGCCAGACGAACAGTCGCGTCATATACCGAGCTGTCGCCGTGCGGATGATATTTACCCAGTACTTCCCCGACGATACGCGCCGATTTTTTATATGGTTTGTTCGGTGCCATACCTGCTTCGTGCATCGCATACAGAATACGGCGGTGTACCGGTTTTAAGCCATCGCGTACATCAGGAAGAGCACGCATGACGATAACGCTCATCGCATAATCAATATAGGAGTTTTTCATTTCCTGTACGATCTGTACAGGAACGACTTTACCCGCTCCAAAATCCACATTCTCACCCCTGTTACGCAATTTTTTAAAAATTTTTTTATAAAAGCTAATACTTTATTTTAACACATTTTCCGTTATTGTTCAATTTCTTCCACTATTTGAAGAACAATTCCCAGACCTGTTTTCCGACAAGAAGCGTCGATACACAGATAAAGAGCGGTTTGACGTACGATGCGCCTTTGGTGATGGCAACGCGCGTCCCGCAGATCGCACCGAATATCATCGATACGCCCATGATAAGACCGTATGTATAGTCGATGTTTCCAAAATAAAAGAATGTCACGAGTGCCGCGATATTCGAAGCAAAGTTAAGAGCCTTGGCATTGCCTGCCGCGCGCACGAAGTCGAAGCCGAGGAACAAAAACGCGAACAAAAGGAACGAGCCTGTTCCCGGACCGAAGAAGCCGTCATACGCACCAAAAAAGAGCGCGACGAGCATACTTGCTATCATCATTTTCGTCGTCATGCCCGTATACGTCGAGACAGAGCCCCATTCCTTACGGACGATGCTGTAGATCGTCACGACAGCAAGCATCACGACAACGATCGGTCTTAAGACATCGGGCGGCATCACTTGCAGCAGCATAACGCCAAGCACCGAGCCGATGAGCGATAACGGGAACAGATACTTGACGACATTTACTTCTACGATGCCCGATCGCAAAAACGATATCGTCGAGGCAAAGCTCGCCATCGTTGAGCCGAGCTTATTCGTACCGAGCGCAAGGACAGGGTCGAGTCCCGTAAGCAGAAGCGCAGGCAGACTGATCATACCGCCGCCGCCGACGACCGAGTCGATGAACGCTGCGAGGAACCCCGCACCTACCAAAAGCAGGATTATTTCTATCGATATTTCTTCTAACATCATATCCCCCATGTAACAAAAACGCGCAAACAGACCTTCTTAAGAAAAACAGAGTTTCCCCACAACAGATCCGTTGTGGGGAAACCGTCTTTAGCCCTTCGGCACCCTGCCAAAAGACTATATGTTCTTGTGAAAAAAGGGTCTGTCCGCTCCCGTTTTCGCTTACTCCGTTACGACCGTTACGTTCTGCATCAAGTCGCCTTGGTTGATCTGATCGACAACGTCCATACCTTCGATGACCTGACCGAATACCGTATGAACACCGTCAAGATGCGGCTGCGGTTCGTATACGATAAAGAACTGGCTGCCGCCCGTGTTCGGACCGCGATGTGCCATGGAGAGCGCGCCGCGAACGTGTCTGTTCGGATTGTTTTTCGTTTCGCACGGGATCGTGTAGCCCGGACCGCCGATACCCGTACCGTACGGGCAGCCGCCCTGTGCTACGAAGCCCGGGATAACGCGGTGGAAGCTAAGGCCGTTGTAGAAGCCTTCATTGATAAGTTTTACGAAGTTAGCGACCGTACCCGGTGCATCTTTTTCGAACAATTCGATAACGATGTTGCCTTTTGCCATTTCGATAACAGCTTTTGTCATGATATTGTCACCTCATATAATCATCTTCATTTTATCGTTATCATCTATTGATATATGATAACGATTTATTTTATCATATTTTTTACTTTTTTTCTATCATTGCCAAAAATTCTTTTGGCTCGACGAGCTTTTCCATCGCCCACCACGGCACACAACGAACCAGCTCCTCAAACGAGAACCGCCCGCTGGCTATGGCTATCGTACGCGCACCGATCGCCTTTCCGCAGCGCACATCATTCGGCGTATCACCGATGACATAGATCTCGTCTGCCGTCACGCTCGGATACACATCATGCACGATGCGGCGCGCCTTCGCCGATATCTCGTTGCGGTCGACGCAATCATCACCGAACGCGCTGTGGTCGAGATCGAAGAATAGATCAAGCCCGTAGTACTTGAGCTTCTCCTCGGCACCTCGTCTGCTGTTGCCCGTCAAGATAAGCTGCACATAATCATCATGTGCGTGAAGCTCCGTCAGCATCTCAACGACACCCGAGAGCACATGACCTTCCTTGATCGTCAGATAATGCGGCAAAAGCTGTTCATAGCGCATCGTAAGATGCATCACCTCAAACGGCAACGCTCTGCGCCCTTCTATCTTCTCGATGATCTGCTCGGCTATATAATTGTCCGTCATACCGCTCGTCTTGATCGACGCATAATCGATCGATCGTCCGTATATCTCGCGGACAGCCTCATCGAACGCAAAAAGCCCCGCTTTTCCTGCTTGCAGAAGCGTCCCGTCGATATCCCAAAACAGCACCTTCATTTAAGACCGCACTCCTTTCGATCCTTCTCATTTCAGTATATCATCTTCCATCCGAAAAGAGAAGATAACACCCGAGCCTCTATCTATCGCACAGATAATTTTCTTATAAATATTTTTTATTTTCTCTGGAAGTAATATTCCTTTTTGTGATATAATAAATAAATAAAGACTATTTAGGAGACTAGGACCATGGATATTCGACATTTATCTTGTTTCGTAGAAGTTGCACGCCAACAGAGCTTTACCAAAGCTGCACAAAAACTGAATGTTACACAACCTTCCATCAGTAAGATGATAAAAACGCTCGAAGAAGAATTGGACGTTACGCTCTTTTATCGTTCGAGCAAAAATGCCATTTTGACCGATGCGGGCAAAGCCGTCCTGCGCCCTGCCATCACCATCCTCAACTCGTTCAACAACTTATCCGTTGAGCTGTCGAACGTCATCCATCTCAAAAAAGGCAACCTCACCGTCGGTATCCCGCCGATGGTCGGCGTATGCTTCTTCTCGGAGATCATCTATAAATTCAAAGAACGATTCCCGAATATCAACTTAAAACTCATCGAAGTCGGCTCGAAACAGATCGAACGTGACATTGAAGAAGGTTCTCTCGATATCGGTGTCATCTCGCTCCCGATCCGCGATAAAAACATCTCCATCTTGCCGTTCGTGACCGAACCGATGCACCTTATCGTACGCAAAGACCATCCACTCGCGTCTCTTCCTGTCGTCAACTATCACGACCTCGAAAAAGAATCGTTCGTCATGTTCCGTCAAGACTTCTCCATCCGCGATCCACTCATCGATCGTTGTCGCCAAAGCGGATTCAATCCGAACATCGTCTGCGAAAGCTCGCAATGGGACTTCATCGCGGCAATGGTAGCAGCCAAATTAGGCGTCGCTTTCCTTCCTGCGACACTCTCCGATAGACTTTCTATCTATGATGTCGTCTCTGTACCGCTTGAAGAACCTATCGTCCCGTGGAACCTCGCGCTCATCTGGCACAAGGAAAAATATCTCTCCTTCGCGGCACAAGAATTCATGAAACTCGTCTGCGAACACTTCGGATTGGATGTTGACTTGGTAGAATAAGTATGCTATCATACTTCTATACTCATATTCCACAAGGGGAGTAGCTGTACGATACTGTCGTCATTACGGGTTTGATGCCCCGGCATTATCGGCAATTTGATTGCAAGCAAGACCTTGTCTCAGTCACCGCTGGGGCAAGGTCTTTTCGTATCTAATTAGGATATGAAAAGACCTCTCGGAAATAATAATGAAATAACAAAATATCGAACAAAAGGAGTTTTTTTCACATGACTGAAACAATGTTTAGTGCATCGTGGTTCTTTGCGCTCGGCAGTATCCTGCTCTTAGACTTACTGCTCTCGGGCGATAATGCGATCATCATCGCACTCGCGTGCAAAAACCTTCCGGCCGAACAGCGCAAAAAAGCCGTATTTCTCGGCTGTGC
>JAFPBC010000242.1 GCA_017390595.1 Selenomonadales bacterium
ACTATCTCTCCAAAATCGTGTATAATTGAACCATGATCTAATAATAAGGAAGGTGCTATCATGCTCAAACTTGCACTTGGGCAATTCGAAATCATTCCCGGTCGCCCGGATCTCAATACAAAAACAATGCTCAATATGATACAAGATGCCAAAAAAGCACACGTCGATATGATTATTTTTCCTGCGCTTTCTGTATCGGGTCAGCTTCTCTCCGATACCTGGAAACAGACTGACTTCGTTCGTGATTGCGTCTCCTACGGTCAAGATATCATCGACGCGTCAGACGATATCTGCATCGTATTCGGCAATGTAGCCATTGACGAAACAGAACCGACTCGACTCTATAACGCACTTTTCGTTGCACAGAATGGTACACTTCAACACGCACCCGATTCCCCGTATCCGTTCTCTATCAAGGCAGAATCGCAAACAGGCAGCGGATTTGACGAAGCGCGTTATTTCACAAGCCTTGAGACGATCATCAGTGAACGCGGTGCTAATATCTCCGACTTTTTAGAACCGATACCCGTTACGTTCGGTGATAAGACATATATGCTCGGATGCAGTATCGGCGATACGAACATCCTTCGCATCATCGAAGCCGATATCCATATCACGATCGACTCTGCCCCATTCGTTACAGGCAGTCAAGAGAACAAGCACACGACTTTTTCCAAATTAACTGCCGACACAGAGACTCCGTTCGTCTATGTCAACGCAACAGGTATTCAAAACAGCGGTAAAACGATCTACCTTTTCGACGGCATCAGCAGTATTTATGACAAAGGCAGACCGATCGCGATCTGCGAACCGTTCGTCGGCACGATGCAAACAGCAGACCTGAATATAGGCGGCGATAACGCCCATATCACACCGCCCCCGTCTACACGCTCGATCGCTCAGATACACAAGGCGCTCCACTACGGCGTGAAAAAATTCCTTGATCAGATCGGCGTGCATAAGATCGTCATCGGTGCTTCGGGTGGTATCGACTCTGCTGTCGCCGCGGCACTCTACGTTGATGTTGTCGGTAAGGATAACGTCCTTCTCGTCAATATGCCGAGCCGATTCAATTCCGATACGACGAAAAACCTCTCCAAACAACTTGCCGAAAATCTTGGTTGCCACTACGCTATCATGCCGATACAAGAAGTCTATACGACGACTGTCGATCAGCTGAAAAACACACCGATCTGTTTTACCGACGAGGGTTCTACGCACCATCTCACCGTATCATCCTTCGTCCAAGAAAACATCCAAGCCCGCGACCGCTCGGGGCGTATCTTGGCGGGTATCGCCGCGGCCTGGGGCGGTGTCTTCACCTGCAACGCCAACAAGGTAGAAACGACCATCGGTTACTGCACTCTCTACGGAGATGCGGCTGGTTTCCTCGCGGCACTTGCCGATCTGTGGAAACATCAAGTCTATGAGCTTGCTTACTACTTCAACACAGATGTGTACGAACACGAAGTCGTTCCGCAAGGCATCATCGATATCGTACCCAGTGCCGAATTGTCCGACCAACAGTGCGTTGATGAAGGAAAAGGCGACCCTCTCGTCTATCCGTATCACGACTATCTGTTCCGTGCATTCATCGAAAATCAGCAAGAAGCAACACCCGAAAAACTACTCAAACATTATGCAGACGGTACGCTGGAAGAATATATCGGTTGCGAAACAGGCCTTGTTGCCAAACACTTCCCTACTGCACACGACTTCGTCTATGACCTTGAGCGTTGGTGGAAACAGTTCACAGGCATGGCTGTCGCCAAGCGTATCCAATCTCCGCCGATCATTGCTGTCACCGCACACCCTTACGGTGCAGGTCACGCAGAATCGCAAAACTC
>JAFPBC010000243.1 GCA_017390595.1 Selenomonadales bacterium
ATGGGCGCACCGCAGATATTCGCGTATGTCATACAAGTCAATACGTGGCTCAAGCATTACCACGTGCGGATATGCTGAGACAGACAGTCCCCGAAGGAATATCTTTCGGGGCTGTTCTTTTCTTGGGCAAAAAGAAAAAGAGACGGGACATGCCCGCCTCTCATTCTTTTTTTATCAGCAGTTATGCGTATAATCGTCATTGCAGCCGTAGCCGCCGAAGCCGCCGAATCCACCGCAGCAGAAGAGAAGAATGATGATAATGATGATGATCCACCAGCTGCCGAAGCCGCCGCAACCGTTGTTATTCCAGCCCATAGATAGGACCTCCTTTGGTCGTGTAATTGCTTTCTTATCGGAAAGCTACTGTAAGCTATGCGTGTAGGCGCGAAGTGGTGTTAAATCCTGCGGAAAAATAGACGAGAGCTGTGATTCGGGGATTGAAAGAACAGGTTTTGGTATGATAAAATAGTTAAGATATAGAACCTATCAAGACTTTATTGCAGTAGGAGGAAACCAATGCCTATCACGGAACTGGACGGCGAAATTCAGCGCCGCAGAACCTTTGCCATTATATCTCACCCGGACGCGGGTAAAACGACACTTACAGAAAAACTTCTCTTGTACGGTGGCGCGATCCATCTTGCAGGCTCGGTCAAGTCGCGCAAAACACAGCGTCATGCCGTATCCGACTGGATGGAGATCGAAAAACAGCGTGGTATCTCCGTAACGTCGAGCGTACTTCAGTTCGACTATGACGGATTCCGCATCAACATCCTCGATACCCCGGGCCATCAGGACTTCAGTGAAGACACGTATCGTACGTTGATGGCTGTTGACAGCGCCGTCATGATCATCGACGTTGCCAAAGGGGTCGAAGCACAGACGAAAAAGCTGTTCCAAGTATGTAAACAGCGTCATATCCCTATCTTTACATTCGTCAACAAACTTGACCGTTTCGGCAAAAACCCGTTCGACTTGATGGAAGAGATCGAACAAGTCCTCGGTATCCGCGCATATCCGATGAACTGGCCGATCGGCGTAGAAGGCAACTATACGGGCGTATACAACCGTAAGCTCGCACAGATCGAGCTGTTCCAAGAGGACGGCTCGCACGGTCAGAACATTCTCCCGTCGACCAAAGGCGGCGTAGACGATCCTGCGTTCCGCGAGATCCTCGGTGAAGAAGTCCATCAGTCGCTCTGCGATGATATCGAGCTTCTCGATGCGGCAGGCGATGCGTTCGACCAAGAGCTCATCGACAAAGGCGAACTGACGCCGATGTTCTTCGGTAGTGCGATGACGAACTTCGGGGTACAGAACTTCCTTGAAGAATATCTCCGTTTGGCACCGCCGCCGGCAGTTCACGCTTCGACAGTCGGTGATATCGAACCGAATGACGAACGCTTCACGGCATTTGTCTTCAAAATCCAAGCAAACATGAACCCTGCACATCGTGACCGTCTTGCGTTTATCCGTATCTGCTCGGGTAAATTCGAACGCGGTATGAGCGTGTATCACGATAAGAGCGACAAGATGATCAAGTTGGCACAGCCGCAGCAGTTCTTGGCGCAAGACAGAACGATCATCGAAGAAGCCTTCCCGGGCGACATCGTCGGTCTCTTCGATCCCGGTGTGTTCGGTATCGGCGATACGCTCTGCAACACCGATGCCAAACTTCGTTTCCCTGATTTTCCTGTATTCCCGCCGGAACAGTTCGCGCGTGTGCAGGCAAAAGACACGATGAAACGCAAACAGTTCCTCAAAGGTATCACACAGCTTACGCAGGAAGGTGCCGTACAGCTCTTCCAGCAGCCTGATATCGGTACGGAATCGTACATCGTCGGTACGTGCGGTACGCTCCAGTTTGAGGTGCTTGAATATCGTCTCAAAAATGAATATGGCGTTGATATCATCATGCAGCATTTGCCGTATGAAGTCGCGCGCTGGATCGAAAAAGACGGCGAAAAACTGACGCCGTACTCGCTTCGCGGTGCCGACCGTGCAATGTTCGTACTCGACAGCAAAGAACGCCCCGTTCTTCTTATCTCGAACGAATGGGCTATCCGCTGGATCATGGAGAACAACCCCGATGTGACGTTCTCTATCGTACCGCCTGACAGAAGCAACGCAATGGAATAAGAAGAAAAGCTCTTCCCCTTGATTGGGGAAGAGCTTTACGGTAACCGTGCATGATATCGTTCTTTGAAATGCTCGGCAACAGCCTCAAGCTGGTTCGAGACTTGCGGAAGTCCGAATCCGATAAACAGCGGGCTCGTTGCGAAACGCGGCATGATCTTGGCGATATACTGTTCGTTATGATGATAGAAGAACA
>JAFPBC010000244.1 GCA_017390595.1 Selenomonadales bacterium
ATACCTCCGTTCTCCTCATCACCAACAACGATTCTCGTTTTTCACATTTATTCCGACTGCTGTTTGACTATGCGCCCAAAACAAAATGAGGTCGCGCATCCGTCAAACAAGAGCAATGTCATATCATTGTTCCCGTCATTTTCTTTTGCAGGCAACCTCATTATTTATCGTTTATATTTAACTGTCTGTTTCCAACAACAAAGCGCCCACATTACTATATAGTATATCTTACCATAAAATTCTGTTTATATGCAAGCTATTGTCGAAAAACTTTGAATTTTTTCAGAGATTCAAGCGCACGTTCGGCGATCATTTTGTTCTTTGCTTTTTTGTCGCGGATCTTCTGTCCGAGCGGTGGCAAAAGTCCGAAATTGACGTTCATCGGCTGGAAGTTCTTGCCTTCCGCGTGCGTGATATAGTGACTGAGCGCACCATGTGCCGTGTCTTCGGGGAAGATGAGCGGTTCTTCGCCGCGTGCCAATCTTGCGGCATTGATGCCCGCCATGAGACCCGACGCGGCCGATTCGACGTACCCTTCTACACCTGTGATCTGCCCTGCGAAGAAGAGACGCGGGCGACCTTTGAGCTGAAGCGTCTGTTCAAGGACTTTCGGCGAATGGATGTATGTATTACGATGCATCACGCCGAGACGAACGAACTCTGCATTCTCGAGACCCGGTATCATGCGGAACACGCGCTGTTGTTCGGGCCATTTCAAATGTGTCTGGAATCCGACGATGTTATAGAGCGTCGCCGCCGCATTGTCTTGGCGAAGCTGTACGACAGCGTAAGCTTTCGCACCTGTTTCGGGATGGTCGAGACCGACAGGTTTCATCGGGCCGTAGCGCATCGTGTCGATGCCGCGTTTGGCCATGACTTCGATCGGCATACAACCTTCGAAGAATATCTGTTTTTCAAAATCTTTGGTCGGTGCTTCTTCCGCTGTGGTAAGCGCTTCCCAGAAGGCTTTGTATTCTTCTTCGTTGAACGGACAGTTCACGTAATCGGCATCGCCTTTGCCGTAACGCGATGCACGATAGACTTTGTTCCAGTCGAGCGATTCGCCCGTTACGATGGGGGCTGCCGCGTCGTAGAAGTAGCAATAGTTCTCGCCTGTGAGAGATGCGATCTCTTCGGCAAGTTTTCCGCTCGTAAGAGGACCTGTTGCTACGATGGTGATCTCATCAAAGTTGAGTTCTGTAATTTCCGTATTCTCGATAACTTCGATATTCGGATGCGTTTTCACTTTATTCGTGATATATTGACCGAACGCTTCACGGTCGACAGCAAGCGCACCGCCCGCGGGCACAGCACACGCGTCTGCCGCTTCCATGATAAGCGATCCCAAGCGACGCATCTCTTCTTTCAAGAGACCGACCGCATTTTCAAGACCCGCTCCGCGAAGCGAGTTACTGCAGACGAGCTCCGCGAAATGATCTGTATGATGGGCAGGCGACTTCTGTTTCGGGCGCATCTCGTAGAGCGTCACTTGTACGCCTTGATTCGCCAACTGCCAAGCGGCTTCACTGCCCGCAAGGCCTGCTCCGATAACAACGACTTTTTCCACGATCTATTCCTCCGATTTGGAAGCGGCCTTGCGTTTGCGCGTAACAGGTTTTTTCGGTTTTTCCGTTTTTTCGCCTGCGCGCGTCGGACACGCTTCGTTTGCACAATATTTTTTCGTAAACTTACCGCGATAGCCGTGACCCAAGAGGAAAGTCCCACATTCGGGGCACGTTTCCTTGAGCGGAACGTCCCACGTTACGAAATCACATTCGGGCCAATTATCACAGCCGTAGAAGATACGACCGCGTTTCGACTGACGTTCGACGATATGACCACCGCATTTGTGACACGACACGCCCATATCTTTGACGATCGGTTTCGTATTGCGACACGTCGGGAAGTTCGGACAAGCCAAGAACTTGCCGAATCGACCTTGTTTAACGACCATGAATTCACCGCACTGCTC
>JAFPBC010000031.1 GCA_017390595.1 Selenomonadales bacterium
AAGTATGCTCAAAATATCTTTATGATGAATTGATCCGGGCATTGTAAGCAGTGGTAATGTTATCAAAGAGACAGAGGACAGTCCTGTCCGAATGATATACTGAGATAAAGTGGTATCGATAATTATACAAAGGGTGAGTAAGATGGGGAATATGGAACAATTAGCGCGATATATAAAGAAAGAAAATGAAGACGGAGAAAAGAAGGAGCGAAAGAATACGAAACAGAGCAGGATACTTGAGATATTCTTCCGTGGATTGCGTGGGGAAGATATCTCGGTGCAGAAGCTTGCTTATGAATATGAGGTAACGACGAAAAGTATCAGTCGCAGTATCAATGATCTGAAGAACTTTCTTTCGGAACATCGCGAGCTGGTCGGTAATACAGACCTGCAGTATTCGTATCAAGATCGTTGTTATCGACTCTATATGGACGACTTTTTGACGAATAAAGAATTATTTGCGTTGGTCGAAGTGATGATCGGTGCCAGAGCATTCTCAAAGATGGAACTTCTTACATTGACGGAGAAGTTAAAACGATTTACTACGACGGAGGATAGACCGAAGCTCAATGAGTTGATACGTAAGGAGATATATCATTATCCTGAGGTCAAGCATGATTGCGAGAGCGTACAAGAGACATTGTGGCAGCTTATCAACTGTATCACCGAAAAACGCGAGATTTCGATAGACTATTATCGCATGGATCGCAAGTGGGTCACGCATAGACTGTGCCCTGCCTCGGTAATGTTCACCGACTATTATTTCTATCTGATCGCGTTCGATTCGGAAAAAGATGTTGCCAAGCCTTACTATTTTCGCGTCGATCGGATCAAGGAAATTACCGTGCATCGCAAAAAACGTGCTGCGTTCGATGCGGTGACGTTCAATGAAGGAGAGCTTCGCAAACGCAGTCTCTTTATGTGGCCGGGCAAACTAAGAACGATCCGATTCGAATTTAGCGGCCCATCCGTACAAGCCGTGCTTGACAAAATACCGACGGCGAAGATCATCGAACGCAAAGGGAATAACATATATCTGATCGAAGCAGAGGTGTACGGCGATGGTATCAAGATGTGGCTGTTGAGTCAAGGCAGTTGGGTAAAAGTTGTCGCACCGACCGATTTTGTGAAGGAGATGCGAGATGAGGTCGCCAAGATGCTGGAGCAGTATCATACAGATGTGGCTGACTAAAACGTATATGAGAGGGTTGTGCTTATGGTTGATAAGCGTGTAATTGCACTTGCTGTATCGACATTTGCCTTGTGGCAGAATGTCGTTGCGAAGCAAACGCGAGCGATGAACGGTAAGATCGTATGAGCATTGTTACGATGCAGAGGGCTTGCGAGCATTGCGGTAGGAGATATACATACGATCCGTCTGTCGGACGATTCGGCATGGTCTGTCCGCATTGCGGTAAGCTGCAAAAAGAAATAGTACCAAGTCCGATAAATGAGCAAGGATCGGTAATAGACAGGGTATTCATGATGTTCTCAAAAGAGAGGAAAAGAGTTTAGACAGACATAAGGGTGTCTTGTTTGCGCAGTATACTGTAATCAGAAATTGAGTTACAGTATACTGCTTTCTTTTTTATAACGGTATCTGTACGAAGAGAATTGAGGTGATAATATGACAGGTGGGAAAACGATGAAAAAGTGGTACAAAACGATCATTGTCGCAGCGAGTATAGGGGTGTTTTTGTTGGCGGCAATACCGCTAGTGAGCGGCAGTGTCGGCGAAGGAGAGAGCTATACGGCTATCATGCGAATATATAATCTGATGGAATTCAGTCCGTGGGGCATTATCCCGCTGATGGCACCGCTCTTGATACCGTTTATCTTATTTGGTAAGCAATCACAAACGGCAAAAGAAGCAGAACTGCTGTTGTTGCTCGTGGGCAACATGGTAGCCTATGTGCATTCATTTTATTTGGCTGTGGACTGGCTGCGCTCGGAAGCTGATTCGCTGTTGACATATCACATGGGATGGCTTTTATGTCCTATTTGCTTTATGTACTTGTTGGTATATGCCAAGAAATGGTATACCGAGTATGAATATGAAGAAGTAGTGGAAGAGTGAACCTTTGCGATGAGCGTGTTGCTAGGGATGAGAGTTCGATATGAAATATAAATAGGAGATGGTATAGGATGTTCAATTTGTTAAAAAACGTATTTCCATTGAATGAAGTAGGCAAGTCCCGCGATGAGAAGGAAGAGACGCTTCAGTTAGGTGCTTGCATTGCATCGGCACAAGCAGGTGATACCGAAGCACAATGCAGGTTGGCTGAGCTCTATGCTGATGGAGACCTCGGATTGGAAGAAAATGAGGATATGGCGTATGCTTGGTATTTGGAAGCCGCTGAACATGGTTCGACAGAAGCCATGTGCAAACTTGCCGAGGCGCATGAAGACGGTCTTTTGGGACAATGCGAAGATGAAGAAGAGGCATTCAACTGGTATATGAAGGCTGCCGAGCATGGCGATGCCGATGCGATGTGTACCATTGCCGATGCGTACTATTACGGCAATCTTGAGGTCGACGAAGATGAAGAGGAGGCCTGCGAATGGTACCAAAAAGCCGCTAAACATGGGCATAAAGGCGCGAAACGAATGCTGCGTACCTTCGATTAACTACATAAAATGAGAAGGTATGTTGAGCGAGCAGTCGGCAGACTGTTTGCAGGCAAATAAAAAAGCTGTGCTTTAAGCACAGCTTTTGTTTGTATGAGATATTATGCAAAGAACAGTTTATTGAGCGTGAGCGGATCGATATATTCGCCGTCTTTGTACACGCGCATGTTACCGGATGCGATCTC
>JAFPBC010000245.1 GCA_017390595.1 Selenomonadales bacterium
GGTAATACAAAATCAGGTGCTGTCATGCCAACTTCTATCATGTTTCATTTCCTCCCTTAATAAAAACATATGTATCATCATCCGAATCAGCTTCGGAATATGTATATCCCAGTTCAGCGAATCCGCGCATATCTTCAACGCGCATCGCTCCGTTTCGTGCTAAGTAGCACACCATCTCACCGCGCGCCATCTTGCAGAGCGTACCTTTCTCCACGATACGTCCGTTCACGCGCTCTCCGAATATGACCGTTACCATACGCACACCGTTCGGCAGATATCGCTCGATACAGCGACTGTATTCTTTCGACGCCAGATTGACGATAATATCCGTCTCTCCGCACAGCGTCTCTGCCAAGCGACTGCCCCAGAACTCATACAGGTTCCGCGCATCACCGACCGCAAGCTTCGCCTGCATCTCCAAACGATACGACACGACAGCATCGAACGGACGAAGGATACCATACAACCCCGACAATATCCGCAGATGCTCCGCAATGTAGCGAAATTCTTTTTCCTCGAAGATGCTCGGTGCCATGTACTTATACTGAATACCTTCATACGCGAGGATAGCGGGCGAACACGCACCGCGAAAGTCAGCTCTCTTGAGCATCGTCTGTGCTTCCTCAGCAAGCTTATCACTGCATTGCCAGAGCGTTTTCAGCTCATCGTACGAGAGCGTACATAGGCGGCTGTGGAGTTTTTGTGCATCCGCCAAGAAAAGAGGCTCTGTCAACGGACAGATATCATCCGTCTCGACACGCATCTTTTTGGCAGGAGAGATGATGATCCGCATATCGAACCTCCGCGTTTCTTTACTATACTCTTTTAGTATAATATCGACCCATTATCCTGTCAAGCAGGTATTGTCAACACGTAGCATCCCCCTTGACAGCCTTATTCAAGATGGCGGTTTTATCAATATCACTGCCGATCAACTTGTCGTTCACATAATCAAAACCCAATCGCGCCACCGTATCGGCAAAACGCTCTCCCGAAATACCTTCATCACGGAACAGAAGAATGGCTTTTTCTACGACATCCATGACCTCTTCTTCGGAAGTGAATATTTTCGTTAACGGAATACCGTGCGCGATCTTTTTGCCCCAGCGACCGCCGATCGTTACCTTGAATCCCGCCTGATATTCAACCATCGCACCGAACGGACATTTGCCTTGACAGCGACCGCATTTGTTACATTCAGCAGGATCGATGTCGATCTTACCGTCTGCGACCTTTGCTATCTTGATAGGACAGCTCTCTACTACCTGACACTTCTTACATCCACGACACTTAGACAACTCTACTACGGGAATGCTCTGTCCAACGATGCCAAGATCATTCAGATCGGGCTTAACACAATTATTCGGGCAACCGCCTACGGCGATCTTGAACTTATGCGGTAACGTTACGCCGTGATAGCCTACATAAAAACGCTCGTGAATCTTATCGGACAGACTGTACGTATCCGCCAGACCATATTGGCACGTCGTTCCTTTACAAGATACGATCGGGCGTACCAGACTCCCCGTACCGCCGGTAGACAGACCATGCGCACCGAGAAAATCGATCAACGGCTGAATATTACTATATCTGACACCTTGTATCTCCAACGTCAAGCGTGTCGTCATCGCAACCTCACCACTGCCGAATCGTTCTGCCGCTTCAGCGATCACACGGTGTTCTTGTGCCGTGATCTTACCGTTACGCGTGATGACCCGCACATTGAACACATCACCGTAACGTTTGTCCCGCAAACATCCCAGCCCTTTGACTCGTTTGACTTCTTCGGGCGACAAAACGACCATATTATTATCCATATCAACACCACCAAGACCATTTTTATTCATACCGATACGCTCCTTTTCATTCTTGCATATTTTCCCATTTTGTTCGTTCCTTGTTGATTATAGCACACGCATATGATAAAATCTATTTAACATTTATTATTATTCAATAAGATAATATTATCACACCGGAGGTTCTAATGATCGACTACAGACTGAATACATTCTTGGTTCTGTGCGACTGTATGAATTACAGAAAAGCGGCAGAGATCCTCCATATCACCCAACCTGCCATTACACAGCAGATCCATTTTCTGGAGCGCAAATATGACTGTAAGCTGTTCACTTACGATAATCGCCGTCTCTACAAGACCGATGCGGCACGTACATTGGAGCAGTATGCCCGAGCCGCCAAGTATCACGATCAAAACCTACGTGAGAAGCTCGCAGAAAGCGCAGTATACGAGCTTAAGATCGGCGCAACAAAAACGATCGGCGACTACGTTCTGCAAGACCATATCTACCGTTATCTTGACCGCCAAGACCACACGCTGAGTCTCGTCATCGATAACACAGAGCATCTGCTCTATCTGTTAGAAGAGAATAAACTGGATTTCGCCGTGATAGAAGGTTTCTTTGACAAAGAACGATTCGACAGTATGCTATTTCGTCGCGAACCATTCGTCGGCATCTGCCATAAGGCGCATCCGTTCGCAAATCGTGAAGTCACTATAGA
The DNA here is from genome assembly GCA_017390595.1 of Selenomonadales bacterium. Taxonomy (GTDB): domain Bacteria; phylum Bacillota; class Negativicutes; order RGIG982; family RGIG982; genus RGIG982. Next base: position 2,521 of record JAFPBC010000245.1, read on the forward strand.
AGAATTGTTCCAAGAGACTATTATTCATCGCGAGGACGGTTCCGGCACACGTGCAATCTTGGAGCAAGAGTTGACTGCTTATAACGAATCGTTAGAGCGATTCAAACATCACATCTCCATTTCCAGTTTCAAAGTAATCGTCGATCTCGTAAAAAACGGTTACGGCATTTCGTTCGTATATGAGGTCTTGGCTGACAGTGATCCATTCCTTGCCAAGTTCATCCTTCAGCAAAAGCCTATCATGCGAGAATTCAATATTGTTTATTTGAAACATACCGATCCCCAAGAAAAGATCGCTCGATTTTTCGGAAAAGACCTACTTTTAACTAATTCGCAATAAAAGAAAAAAGAGCCCGCACAAAATGTGCAGGCTCTTTTTATTTCTTGATTAGCAATGTCCGCCCTGTTTACCAAGGTACTCGCCGACGATCTTGACGGCGCAATAATCTCCGCACATCGAGCAGGCTTCTGCTTTTTCTTCATTGCGAGCTTGACGATAGCGTTTGGCTTTATCAGGATCGATGGCAAGCGCGAGCTGTTCGTCCCAGTCGAGACGTTTGCGCGCACGTGCCATTTTGAGATCCCATTCTTTCGCACCGGGAACACCTTTGACGATATCGGCAGCATGCGCGGCGATACGCGCGGCGATGATACCTTCGACGACATCTTCTTTCGTCGGGAGAGCGAGGTGTTCGGCAGGCGTTACATAGCAGAGGAAGTCGGCACCCGATACGGCCGCGAGCGTACCGCCGATAGCCGAGGTGATATGGTCATAGCCGGGCGCGATATCGGTAACGAGCGGCCCCAATACATAGAACGGAGCGCCTTTGCATATCTCTTTTTGCAGACGCATATTGGCTTCGATCTGATCGTACGGCATATGACCCGGACCTTCGACAAGGACTTGGATATCTTTTGCCCACGCACGGTCGACGAGCTCGCCCAAAGTAAGAAGCTCTTGCATCTGTGCGCGGTCGGTCGCATCTGCCAGACAGCCCGGACGCAAGCCGTCACCGAGACTGATCGTTACATCATAACGACTGCAGATATCAAGAAGATCGTCGTATCGCTCATAGAGCGGGTTTTCTTTTCCGTTATGGAGCATCCATGCCGTCAAGAACGAACCGCCGCGACTGACGACGTCCATCTCTCTGCCTTCTGCCTTGAGCGTGCGAATGACATTCTGCGTGACACCGCAATGAAGCGTCATAAAGTCCGCGCCGTCTTTGGCGTGCTGTTCGATGACATGAAGCATATCGTCTGCTGTCATATCAACGACGGCACCGCGATTTTTTATCGCATCGACTGTCGCTTGATAAATAGGTACCGTGCCGACGATGATGCTTGACTGTTCGATGATGGCTTTACGCGTTGCGTCGATATTGTCGCCTGTGCTCAAGTCCATGACGGCATCAGCACCTGCTTTGATAGCGGCATCGAGTTTTTCGAGTTCGGGCGCAATATCGGGAAATGCACTCGACGTGCCGATATTCGCATTCGTTTTCGTCGACAAGCCTTTGCCGACACCACGCGGAATAAGCGCGGTGTGATTGATGTTCGCACAGATGGACACC
>JAFPBC010000246.1 GCA_017390595.1 Selenomonadales bacterium
ACCGTATCTTCGATGCGGATCCCACCAAATCCAGGAATATAGATGCCCGGTTCTACGGTCACTACCATTCCGCTTTCCAACACCATCGGCTCTGCCTTGGGCGACAATCTCGGCCATTCATGTATCTCCAATCCTACACCATGTCCGAGCCCATGCCCGAAGTTCTCGGCGTAGCCATGTTGTGTGATAACATATCTGGCAGCCATATCGACGGCATTATTTTGCTTGCCTGCACAGACCGCGGCAAGACCGTTGAGTTGTGCATCAAGTACGATATGATACAATTCTTTTTGTTTTCGCGACGCCTTACCGACACAGACCGTCCGCGTGATATCGGAATGATATCCACGATACACCGCGCCAAAATCCATCGTCACAAGTTCGCCTTCTTGGATGACTTTGTCCGTTGCCGTACCATGGGGCAGCGAACCACGCACACCCGATGCTACGATCGTCGGAAAAGCAGGTCTTTCCGAGCCCAATTTCCGCATATGATACTCAAGCTCCGCGGCAACTTCCATCTCTGTCATTCCCGCTTTGATGACGGAAAGCACCTCGGTAAAGGCTTGATCCGAGATACTGACGGCTTTTTTGATAAGCTCGATCTCTGCTTCTTCTTTGATGGTACGAAGCGAATCAAGTTCCGTCGGCATCCATTCTCTGTCGGGAAGTTCTCTCGTGAGCGTAAGATACGTTTCAAGCTGCATATGGTTTTGCTCAACAAGAATTTTGGAAGCACATTTTTTCAATACATCAACGACCTCTGCCATCAACGTACGTTCTTGCTTCACGATGACAAAACCTGTCGTTTCTTGCTCGGCTTGTTCCGTATAACGAAAATCCGTGATCAAGACAGCTTCTTCTTCGGTAATGACAAGTGCACCTTCGCCACCCGAAAATCCGCTGAAATACTGCATATTCTCAGGCTTCGTTACCAAAACACCGTCTGCACCGACCGTGACCATCTTCGCACGCAATCTCTGAAGTCCGATTTGCATCTTATGCACCTCTTTCGATGATACGTTTCGCAGCCATGACCGCCAACAGATAGCTATCCGCACCAAATCCACAGATCTGGCCGACCACAACAGGTGCGATCACCGAATGATGCCTAAATTCTTCACGCTTATGGATATTAGACAGATGTACTTCAATAGCAGGAACAGATACAGAAGCCAGTGCGTCGCGGATAGCGATGCTGTAATGTGTAAACGCACCTGCATTGAGAATGATAACTTGATATTTACCGTCTGCACCATGGATCTGCTCGATCAATTCACCTTCATAATTCGATTGACAAAAGTCCGCCGTCAATCCCTGTTCCTTGGCGAATGCTTCTATTTGACCATTGATATCGGCAAGTGTCGTATGCCCATATACCTCCGGCTCACGCTTACCGAGCAAGTTCAGATTCGGTCCATGCAAGACCAATAAGTTTTTTTCCATATCATTCACCCAATCAGTCAATAATAAGCCCTTATATTTTAGCATATTTTTTCCTATTTGACTAGAAAAAACGTATTTCTTTTACTGAATTATTTCCATTATTTCGCGAAAGATCGGTGCGGCAACGCCTCCGCCCGATTTCCCTTCTTCTATCATAACAGTACATACATAGTGCGGTGCTTGTCGTGGAAAGTATCCGCTGAACCATGCATGATTGATAGACTTCCCGTCAGACGTCTTTCTTCCCGTTTCCGCACTCCCCGTTTTCCCCGACACTTGTCCGCGTTTTGTTTGCGCCGCTTGACCTGTCCCATCGTCAACGGCAGATGCAAGCATATTCTGTACATCTCGAACGACCCTCGCATCAAGAATACGATGTTGAGGATCTTTTTTCGCATTCAACAAAAGACGTGGCATGACATCATACCCGCCATTCGCTACGATAGCCATCATTTTCGTCACTTGCATCGGTGTCGCCAATAACTCCCCTTGCCCTATCGCAAGATTCGCAACTTCACCGATATATAGCGGTTCTCGCGGAAGATTGCCTGTTTCCTCCCCATAATATCCCGCTATCGTTTGTTCTCCGAATCCAACCCTTCTCGCCATATCGACAAGGCATGCTCCTCCGATCTTCGTTCCGACTTGAATGAAAACAGAATTGCTCGAATGTGCCATCGCCTCCGTCAACGTCAATTCACGACTGATATATCCCTCTTGATCATCCCATCCGTGAAAAGTGATCCCCGCCACCTCGATACGCCCTGCATCTTCCCATTTATCTCGCATCGTGACCTCCCCCGATGCCAGCCCTGCCATAGCAGTCACTACTTTAAATACCGACCCAAGCGCAACAGGGTGAACGGCACGATTCAAAAACGGAGCATCCATAGCTGTCAGATGATCGGTTAATTCTCCCATACGAAATGTCGGACGCGACACCATCGCCAAAACATCTCCGTCGACACGCATCACAACGACCGCACCATGTACGCGATGCTTATCCATCACTTCTTCAATAGCTTTCTGCAGCTTCCAATCAAGCGTCAATGTCACTCGTTTTTTCTCACGATCATTCGACATTCGATACGGCGCACCGCGAATAATATGCCCTGCACCGTCAGTCACAACTTGAACATACTCTTTCCCTCCGCCTCTGAGCATCGCATCACACATCTGCTCAACACCGCCGATACCGACACGTCCATTCTCCTGCACATATCCAAGTACATGCGAAACTTTCATCCGCGCATCATATCGGTCATTCTTACGAAAAACGACTATTCCATTTACACGCAACGCCTGTCCGGATATGTTTTGGACCGACAAACAAAACGGAGCTCCCTTTTTGAGCATCCGTTCAAGCTCATTTTTACTTCGCATCGTAAGCTCCGCCAAATATGATATCGCTGTTTCTCTATCATCTATATCCGATGGGAAGACTGCCACATAAGACGATTCGTTCCGATTTGTGATACGCACACCGTTTCTGTCATAAAGCTCACCTCTCTCATACCCAAGCTCCGCACATATCAAATGAGCCTCTACACATTCTTCGGCAAGCGTCTCTCCCATATAAAGCGAAAGATATCCTACTCTTATCATTAAAAACATCAACGATCCTGCCAATATCATACGAATGATCGTCAGTCGTCCCAACAAAAAAGCCACACTATCACCTCGCGGGAATAGTATGGCTTATTCTTATCATTTCCTTGCCTATTTCTTTTTGCACGCACGACGGATCATCGCGAACGGTTCAACCGGTCTGTCAAACTTGATGCGAACGATCTGCTGCGGATGCGGCGCAACGGCGATCTCTTCTCCGTTTTCATCAAACATTGTCGTCAACACCTGCGTAAATGTTTCATTGTTCGGTTGGAATACTTCGATCGTCTCGCCAACTTTCATATTATTACGCTGTTCCACAGTTGCGTATCCATCTGCATCCGTTGCCGTTTTTACCAGACCAACAAAATCATGCGTCTGCTGATACGAAGAAGTACCGTATATCTGATCTTCTTCTGTCGTCTTATGCTCATAGAAGCCTTCTGTGTAATCACGATGCGATACCTTGAGAAGCTCATCAAGCCACTCTTGTTTCGGCTGATATCCTTGCGGATCGGCAAAATATGCATCAATGGCACGACGGTATGCATTGACAACAGTCGCTACATAATGAACGCTCTTCATACGGCCTTCGATCTTGAAGCTGTCGATACCGCACGCAATAAGCTCGGGCAATCGGTCAAAGAGACACAAGTCTTTGGAATTGAAGATATACGTTCCGTTATCATCTTCCATAATGGGGAAAAACTCATTCGGACGTTTTTCCTCAACGAGATTGTATTTCCAACGGCACGGCTGAGCACATTGTCCGCGATTCGAATCACGCTGCGTCAAATAGTTACTGAGAAGGCAACGACCCGAATACGAGATGCACATCGCACCATGTACGAACACTTCCAATTCAGCTTTACAGCTGCGACGGATCTCCGTCATCTCACGCAGGGACAACTCACGCGCCAAAACGACTCGCGACGCACCGAGGTCTTCCCAAAAACGTACCGACGACCAGTTGGTAGAATTCGCTTGTGTGCTGATATGGATCGGCATATCAGGGATCGTGTCCTGCACCATACGGAATACACCCGGATCGGCAACGATAACACCATCAACACCGCAATTACGAATACTGCGCAAATAACGCGGAAGCTCTATCAAGTCCGAATTATGCGGGTACATATTTACTGTTACATAGACTTTTTTCCCCATACGATGCGCGAACTGTACCGCTTCTGCCATCTCTACCAACGTAAAATTATCACTAAATGCACGCAGGCCAAACTGCTTGCCTGCCAAAAACACCGCATCCGCACCATAGATACATGCCATTTTCAATTTTTCCATATTTCCAGCAGGTGCCAACAACTCAGGCTTTTTCACAAACAAATCCTCCTATCTGTCATGCGGATATCCGCATCATATCTTCTTATATTTACAGATCGCTATCCCATCACCTTCGGGATAGACCATAACTTCATACTGTGGTTTCTCATCAAGCATCGCAAGGAACTGTCTCAGACGATTCACGATCGTACGGAATCTGCGCGGTACTTCACATTGCTCGTCCATCACATATCCGCGGAACAATACATTGTCAGCCGCAATGGCAGCACCATCGGCCAATCTCGCCTCGATCGCATCAAGATATCGTTCATACTGTCCTTTCGCCGCATCGATGAATACAAAATCATACGTATCGGTAAGTGTCGGTAAGACTTCTGCCGCATCCCCGCGCAAAACAGTGATCGCGTCAGCATACGGACTGCGTGCGATATATGCTTCCGCAAGGTCGGCACGTTCATCAGATAACTCTATCGTCGTAATACGTCCGCCTTCACCCAGACATTCGGCCATACGAAGCGCCGAATAGCCGATTGCCGTACCGACCTCCAGAATATGAAGAGGCTTCTTCTCCATCGCTTCACGAAGAAGGATATCTGCAGCCTCGGCCTTGATGATCGGCACATTATATTCTTGTGCATATGCTTCCATTTCACACAACAATTTCTTCATTTATTCCCTCTCGATTCGTTCGATATTATTCATATGATCGGTATACGTTTTGCCAAAATGATGATGTCCGTCTTTGTCCGCAACAAAATACAAATAATCGTTGTCATCGGGATGAAGCACCGCTTGAAGAGACTTGTCCCCGATACAACCGATCGGTCCCGGCGGAAGGCCCGCATGCATATAAGTATTATACGGAGACGATATCTGCGTATCCTTGATCGTCAATACAGGACGTACTTTTTCAAGAATATATTGTACTGTCGCGCACGACTGAAGCGGCATCCCTTTTTTCATACGATTGAGGAATACACGTGCGATCACAGGACGTTCTTCGTCATAGCGCGCTTCTCGTTCAACGATAGAAGCTAAAATAACGACTTCACTTACGGATAATCCCGTTTTTTCGATCTGTGCGCGAATCTCGGGCGTCAGCTTGTCATCAAAATGTTTGACAAGCATCTCAAGGATCTGTGCTTCTGTATGATCAGGCGAAAATTCATATGTATCGGGATAGATAAATCCTTCCGCAGAATATTTACGCGCAAAATTGCTCGTTGGTTTCATATAATCATACGGTTCATAATTTTCGGCAAGTCGTTTAAACTCATCTCCGTTTTTTCCATGCTTTTCAATAAGCTCTGCTATCTGTCTGATCGTATATCCTTCGGGAATCGTGATGCGATTCGATATGACTGCGCCATGTCCATTCAAAGAAGAAGCTACTTCAAACATCGACATATCAGTACGGATCAAATACTCCCCTGCTTCCAACTTGCTGTCAAGCTGCGTCAACTTCGACCAAACGCGAAATGCCGTCGCACTATGTATCAGTCTTTTTTCTTCCAATAACATTGCGATATCATTGGCACTCATACCTTGACTGATCTTCAAATAGACCGTATCGCTGCCCGTATTGGCAACAGGTCTTGTCATAGAATAAACAAACGCACCCATAACGACAAGCAAAATCACCAGTACGATCAAAATATATCGAAGTACTTTATTCATAAAAACACTGCCACCTCAATAAAACAAATTACATGATCCAATGATCGCACGCGTGCTTCGGCACGCACAGTAAAACGAGAAGTCTTATAACCCAAGACTTCTTGCGATTATTATATTATATCATATCTGCGACAACAATTCGACAATGATTTTATCATCTGTTTTAACACAAAAAAAAGAGTGAACCACTCGGCTCACTCTCATTTTGACTAAGTACGACAGAATTCTTATTCAGCGTCTTCTTCGATAATTTTGTTGTATTCTTCGCAAACCATATCGAATTCTTCATCCGTCGGGTCAACGTATACTTCTTCACCGTCTTCATCAACGTCGATACGTGCTACGAATACATCGTTGTTCACTTCTGCATGGCAACCGCAGTTGCAAGTATCTTCTTCTTCGATAGATACGAGGATAGCGAATTTTTTGTTACCGATCGGAATCATAACTTCTTCTCTGTAATAGAATTCGTTGCCTTCTTCATCTGTCATAATAACGACTAAATCGCCGTCTTCTTGTTCTTGTACCAAGTTTTTTTCGTCTGCCATAATAAGCACCTCATTTGTATTTATTGTGTTCATTTTATCGAATGACAGGTATTCTGTCAAGTGATAATCTTTCTCAAATGCTATCGAGATAGCCTTGCAAAATAAAAACTGCCGCCATCTTATCGATGACTTTTTTTCGTTTGGCACGGCTGACATCTGCCGCGATCAATGATTTTTGTGCAGCGACCGTCGATAACCGTTCGTCCCAAAGACGGATCGTAATATTCGGCACAACTTTTTCAAGTTCCGCACAGAATGCTTTAGTAAACTCACCACGCGGACCGATCGTGCCGTTCATATTTTTCGGAAAACCGACAACGATCATGCTGACTTCATATTCGGCAATGATCTCTTGAAGACGTGCCAGATCAAGTTCAAGTGTTTTGCGACGGATCGTTTCAACACCTTGCGCCGTCATCTTCAGAGCATCGCTGACAGCCACACCGATCGTGCGATCACCAACATCTAATCCAAGTATTCTCATCCGTATCTCCTACTATTATTTTTTGATATATGCGCGAACAAGTTCTTCCAAGAGCTCATCGCGTTCCAAGCTGCGCACTTTACTTCTCGCACCGTCATGGCTGGTAATATAAGTAGGATCGCCGGACAATAAGTACCCAACGAACTGGCTGATCGGATCGTATCCTTTCGCCTCCATCGCTTGACACGCACCATGAATAACACGCGCCGCTACATTGATCTCCTTGTCGGGTTTTCGAAACATCATCGTTTCGTCAATATTGGGCATCGGGCATCCTCCTTTCCTTAATGATTGTATCCCAATCACGTTATCTCTATTCTACAAGAGCATACGGCTCCTGTCCAGTAAAATACAGAAAATTATGTCCTTTATTCTATCTAAAAAAGAAAGGAGTTGAGATTTCTCAACTCCTTTTCTGTCTTTTTAGCCGATCTGAGCTTTGATCATTTCTTCTGCTTTGGCAAGAGCTTCACCGATCTTAGCCGGCTGTTTACCGCCTGCTTGAGCCATATCCGGACGACCGCCACCGCCGCCACCTGCTACTTTGGCAACTTCTTTGATGATATTGCCCGCATGGATACCTGCTTTGACAGCCGTTTTGTCTGCCATAACAACGAAGCTGACTTTTTCCTGCTGAACAGCGCCGAGTACGACAACGACATTTTCCACTTTATCGCGAATCATGTCAGCCGTATTGCGGAGACCGTCCATGTCGCCGGCTTCTACCTGTGCAATGATATATTTTACGCCGCCGACTTCTTTGACATCATTGAGAAGTTCAGCTGCGCTGTCTTTTTGCATTTTGTTCATGACTTCCTGAAGAGCTGCTTCCGTTGCTTTATTCTGCTCGATAAGAGCTTCGATACGTGCCGGAACATCTTCTTCACGCGTTTTGAGGAGCGCGGCACACTGTTTGAGGAGTGCTTCTTGATGCTGATAGTAGCGGAGCGCGCCTTCGCCGGTCAATGCTTCGATACGACGCGTACCTGCCGCAACACCTGCTTCGGAGATGATCTTGATCATGCCGATTTCCATCGTGTTGGCAACGTGCGTACCACCGCAAAGTTCTTTGCTGTAATCGCCTGCGCTGACAACGCGAACAACATCACCGTATTTTTCACCAAAGAGTGCCATTGCGCCTGCTGCTTTGGCTTCTTCTTGGCTCATCAATTCGATCGTAACAGGAAGAGCCTGACGAATGACTGCATTTACTTCTGCTTCTACCTGTGCGAGCTGCTGAGCCGTTACCGGTTCAAAGTGCGAGAAGTCAAAGCGGAGGCGTTCGCAGTCAACAGCAGAACCCGCCTGGTTGATATGCGAACCAACGACACGTTTGAGAGCTGCCTGCAGCAAATGCGTTGCTGTATGATTGCAAGCCGTAAGACGTTTTTTAGCAAGTTCTACTTGAAGTTTTACTTCATCGCCTACGCGAATAACGCCTTCTTGTACATAGCCGACATGATAGATCGTACCGTCAGGCAATTTTTTCGTCGTTTCTACAACAACGTTACCCGTCGTACCAACGATCATACCTGCATCACCGATCTGACCGCCGCCTTCCGCATAGAAGGACGTTTCGGAAAGGATGATGCCGACTTCTTGACCGTCGTGTGCTTCCTGTACGTTTTCGCCGTCAGTCCACATCCATACGACTTTCGATTCCGTTGCCGTTTCGTTATAAGACAAGTTTTCCGTCTGCAAACCTTTGAGGTCGGGGATAGCAAGACGCTGATTTTCCTGGCGAGCCGCACGCGCGCGTGTTCTCTGCTCTTCCATTTTCTGATCGAATACGTCTTTATCAAGCGACATATTCTGTTCTTCCAAGATCTCTGCCGTCAATTCCCACGGGAAACCGAACGTGTCATAGAGTTTGAATGCCAATTCGCCGTCAAGAACCGTTTTGGATTCTGCTTTGAGGTCGGCAATGTATTTTTCCAATACTTCAATACCCTGTGCAAGAGTAGCTTGGAAGCGTTCTTCTTCCTGCTGAATGATCTTGCGGATATAGTCTTGTTTTTCTTTGAGTACCGTATAATGGTCGCCGAACATTTTGACTACGACATCAACAGCGCCCGCAAGGAAGATATCATTGATACCGAGAAGTCTGCCGTGACGGATCGCACGACGGATGATACGGCGGAGTACATAACCGCGACCTTCGTTCGACGGCAAGATACCGTCGGAGATCATGATCGTCATGCTGCGCGCATGGTCACCGATGACCTTGAGCGATACGTCCGTTTTGGAATCTTTGCCATATTCTTTTTTCGCCTGTTCAGCGGCATAAGCAATGATCGGGAATACCAAGTCCGTTTCGAAGTTGGACGGTTTGTTCTGAAGGACCGACGCGATACGTTCAAGACCTGCACCCGTATCGATGTTTTTCTTTTCAAGCGGCGTATAGTTGCCTTCTTCATCGCGGTCGAACTGCGTGAATACCAAGTTCCAGATCTCGAGATAACGGTCGCAGTCACAACCGATAGCACAATCCGGGCTGCCACAACCACGTTCTTCACCGAGGTCGATGTAGATCTCGGAGCACGGACCGCAAGGACCCGGGCCGATCTCCCAGAAGTTGTCTTCCAATTTTACAACGCGATCGGGCGATACACCGATCTGTTCCGTCCAGATCTTGTATGCTTCATCATCTGTCGGATGGATCGTTACCCAAAGTTTATCGATCGGGAGTTCGAGTTTTTCCGTGAGGAATTCCCATGCCCAAGTGATCGCCTCTACTTTGAAGTAGTCACCGAACGAGAAGTTACCGAGCATTTCGAAGAATGTATGGTGACGCGCCGTTCTGCCGACGTTCTCAATGTCACCCGTACGAACGCATTTCTGGCTCGTCGAGATGCGCGTATGAGGCGGTTTCATTTTGCCCGTAAAGAACGGTTTGAACGGAGCCATACCCGCACCAATCATCAAAAGAGTCGGATCATTTTCCGGAATGAGCGAGTAGCTCGGCAATACCAAATGATCTTTGCTCTTGAAAAATTCTAAATATGCATTTCTGAGTTCATTACCTGTCATGAATTTCACTGTTAAAAACCTCCTAAAACATTAGGCATACTAACAGTTATTATAACAAAATTTTCTTCTCTCTGCAACGAATTCAAGCAGTCAACCGCATAATATGATGAAAAATAATTTTGATGATAGCCGCAAGCGGTACTCCGATGACCATGCCGACAAGTCCGCCCACCTCTCCACCGAGAAAAACAAAGAATAATACAGCCAACGGATGCATCCCGATAGAATCCCCAACTACATTGGGATGGATAATAGAGCTCTCGAGCTGATGCACGACAAAAAACAAGATCGCGACTTTGAGAGCTGTAAGCGGCGAAATAAAAAGCCCAAACAAGATTGCAGGTACCGCACCGAATATTGCACCGAAATACGGTATGACATCGAGTATCCCCGCCAGCACGCCTAAGAGTATCGCATACGGCACACCGAAATAATACAGCCCGACCGTCACCGCCGTCCCAACGAATATTGAGATAATGACTTGTCCACGAATGACACCGCTAAGCACGTGATTCACTTCAGCCGCGATCTCTCCGCATGTCCCCCTGCATTCGATCGGCAATAACTCAAACAAAGATTTCCGTATTCTCTGCCAATCATGCAAAATATAAAACGCAATGATCGGACTCACCGCAACACCGATCGTATATTCCATCAATCCAATGATGCGATGAATAAGCGCCCCCAAAGAAGTCTCTATCATCATTTCTGCTTCGTTGATATTTTGTTCGATGATATGTTTTACCATCGGAGGAAATTTTTCCGCTTGGTATCGTTCAAGAGACAGCACGACCGACTCCAGCTGCTGCGATATCTGCGGCAGTGATTCAATGAATGACTCTATCTCTCGCAAAAAGATAGGGATACCCTTCCATAGAAAGGCACATACAACGAGACCACCGAATACGTATAGCAAAATAAGCGATATCGTTCGCGATACTTTGCGTCGCTCAAACCATACAACAGCAGGGCTCAAAAAATACGATAGCAAGACTGCCAGCAAAAAAGGATACATCCCCTCTCTCGCGATCCACAGAAGCACGACTAAAAAAACTGCCAGTACCACGACGATCGTCCACCGCACATATGTTATTCGTTCCATCATGCCACCTCATCCCATCAAGCGTCCGTTTAATATCCCCTCCGCACAATCCACTTATACACTTCTTTACAGAATTACAATTCTTGCAATTGACAACCTCATAGAAAATAGGTACAATATTCTTAATGTAAAGGACAAAGATTCTTTTACAAAACACAATATCATACCAAGACGATGACGAAGAGGGCTGAATGGCAGAGCGCACAGAGAATCGATGGTCGGTGTAAATCGATGGCAAAACATTTATAGCCTATGGCTTCCGAGTCGGAGTACCGAACGTGCATTATCATCAGTAAGTCCTCCCGTAATTGCTGCGTCAAAGCATAGGACATGATAGCGTCCAAAAGTGGCATAGTAATATGCAATTTGAGTGGTACCGCGGTTTATCCCGTCTCAAAGATTTCTTTGAGACGTTTTTTTATATCTATATATCGAGGAGGTCATCCATCATGAGTCAATATCGTATCGAAACCAACTGTGTACAAGGCGGCTATCGCCCCGATAACGGCGAGCCTCGCCAAGTTCCTATCATACAGAGTACGACGTTCAAATACAATACCAGCGAAGACATGGGCAAATTATTCGATCTTGAAGCCAGCGGTTATTTTTATTCGCGCCTGCAGAATCCGACCTGCGACACCGTTGCCGCGAAGATCTGCACACTTGAAGGCGGCACAGCGGCAATGCTGACATCGTCGGGACAGGCGGCGAACTTCTATGCTGTGTTCAATATCGCCAACTGCGGCGACCATGTCGTTGCTTCTTCTACCATTTACGGCGGTACCTACAACTTATTCGCCGTCACGATGAAAAAAATGGGCATAGACTTTACCTTCGTTTCCCCCGACTGTACCGATGAAGAGCTCAATGCAGCCTTCCAACCAAATACGAAAGCCGTATTCGGTGAAACGATCGCCAATCCTGCCCTTACCGTTCTCGATATCGAACGATTCGCCAAAGCGGCACACGAACATGAGGTTCCGCTTATCATCGACAACACCTTCGCAACACCTGTTCATTGTCGTCCGTTTGAATGGGGCGCGGATATCGTTACCCATTCCACAACGAAATACATGGACGGCCACGGTGCAAGTGTCGGCGGTTGCATCGTCGATTCGGGCAGATTCGACTGGATGGCACACAAAGAGAAATTCCCCGGCCTCTGTACGCCCGATGACAGCTATCACGGTATTACCTACGCAGAAAAATTCGGCAAAGAAGGCGCCTTCATCACAAAAGCGACCGCACAGCTGATGCGCGACTTCGGTTCGACACAATCACCGCAGACAGCATTTCTCTTGAACCTCGGTCTCGAAAGCCTCCACGTCCGCATGGCACGTCATGCCGAAAACGGACTTGCCGTTGCACGATTCTTAAATCAGCACGATAAGATCGAATGGGTCACCTATCCGTCTCTCGAAGGCGACAGATCGTACGACCTCGCACAAAAATACCTCCCGCATGGTTCCTGCGGTGTCGTCAGTTTCGGTGTCAAAGGCGGCAGAAAAGCGGCCGAAACATTCATGGGACACTTGAAACTTGCCGCTATCGAGACACACGTTGCCGATGCACGCACCTGCTGTCTCCACCCTGCCAGCTCGACCCATCGCCAGATGAGCGACGAAGAGCTGATCAAGGCAGGCGTATCGGGCGACCTCGTTCGTCTTTCCTGTGGATTGGAACACGCACAAGATCTCATAGATGATATCGCACAAGCACTTGCGAAGCTCTAATAACAGATAAAGGAGACTACTTATGCCTATCAAGATTCCGAACGAACTTCCCGCGGCTAAGACATTGACCGATGAAAATATCTTTATCATGACAGAATATCGTGCCATCACACAGGATATTCGTCCACTCAAGATACTTTTGCTCAATCTTATGCCAACCAAAATAGATACCGAGACACAGCTTTCTCGTCTTCTCGGCAATACACCACTTCAGATCGAGCTGGAGCTTATCCATACAAAAACGTATGAATCCCAAAACACACCCAAAGAGCACCTGCTCTCATTCTACAAGACATTCGATGCCGTCAAACACAATACATATGATGGACTTATCATCACAGGCGCGCCTGTCGAAAAAATGAGATTCGAAGATGTCGATTACTGGAATGAGCTCGTTGAGATCATGGAATGGAGCAAAACACACGTACACAGCACCTTTCATATCTGTTGGGGTGCACAAGCAGGCCTCTACTACCATTACGGCATCCAAAAACATGAGCTTCCC
>JAFPBC010000247.1 GCA_017390595.1 Selenomonadales bacterium
AATATGGAAGACAGCAAAACTTCCTTGCGCGAAGTACAGGAACTTTTGAGAGAAGAAGGCAAAAAAATCGGCGTAGAGATCAAAGTGCAGAATGAAGAGATCTTCAAAGCAATGCATACGATCTGATCGTGACATAGGAGGATACCATGTTAGACGTTAGAAATATTTTAGAAACGAACCGTATGATCACGGAAAATAAATTGGACGTTCGTACGATCACGATGGGTATCAGCTTGCGTGATTGCGGACATCCGAACATTACACAGTTCTGCCAGAACGTATATGATAAGATCACGCGCAGTGCAGAGTTTTTGGTAAAAACGGGTGAAGATATCGAAGCGGAATACGGCGTTCCGATCATCAATAAACGTATCTCGGTCACACCGATCGCGATCGCGGCAGAAGCTTGTCATACGGACAGCTATGTGCCTGTTGCCGAAGCACTCGACAAAGCTGCAAAAGAAGTCGGTGTCAACTTCATCGGCGGTTTTTCCGCACTCGTGCAGAAAGGTTTCACGAAAGGTGACCGTATCCTTATCAATTCCATCCCGCAGGCGCTCGCTACGACTGATATCGTCTGCTCGTCGGTCAACGTTGGCTCGACGCGCGCGGGCATCAACATGGACTGCGTTCGTGAGATGGGCGAGGTCGTGAAACGTACGGCTGAATTGACGCGTGACAAAGACGCGCTCGGCTGTGCAAAACTCGTTATTTTTGCCAATGCAATGGAAGATAATCCGTTCATGGCAGGTGCGTTCCATGGTGTGAGCGAACCGGAAAAAGTCATCAATGTCGGCGTCAGCGGTCCGGGCGTTGTCAAACACGCACTCGAAGACCTCAAAGGTGCCAACTTCGATACGATCGCGGAAACGATCAAGAAAACTGCATTTAAGATCACACGTGTTGGTCAGCTCGTTGCACAGGAAGCATCGCGCCGTCTCGGTGTACCGTTCGGTATCATCGACTTGTCGCTTGCTCCGACGCCTGCTGTCGGTGACAGTGTTGCGCACATTTTGGAAGAAATGGGCTTGGAATGCTGTGGTGCTCCGGGTACGACGGCGGCTCTTGCGCTTCTTAATGACGCTGTAAAAAAAGGCGGTCTTATGGCATCGTCCCACGTTGGCGGTCTCAGCGGTGCGTTCATCCCTGTCAGCGAAGACGCAGGTATGATCCATGCTGTTGAATGCGGTGCGCTCTCGCTCGAGAAACTCGAAGCTATGACGTGCGTATGCTCGGTCGGTCTCGACATGATCGCAGTCCCCGGCGATACGACGGCGGCTACTATCTCGGGTATCATCGCAGACGAAGCTGCGATCGGTATGATCAACAATAAAACGACGGCTGTTCGCTTGATCCCGGTACCGGGTAAAGGGGTCGGCGAAGTCGTAAACTTCGGCGGACTTCTCGGATACGCTCCGATCATTCCTGTAAGCAAATTCAGCTCGGAAGCATTCATCGCTCGCGGCGGTCGTATTCCTGCCCCTGTCAGAAGCTTGACGAACTAAGAGGTAAGACAGACCGCCTTTTTGTGCGGTCTGTTTTTGTCTATATGAAGGAGAACAGCCTATGCGTATGACGAAAAAAATCAAAGCAGAGATGCTTGCTCTTTTAGAAGCGGAATATGGTAATACGGGAACGGCACTTAACTACAATTCGCCGTTCGAGCTTTTGATTGCCGTTATCTTGTCGGCGCAGTGTACGGACGTGCGCGTCAATGTCATCACAGCACGCATATTCCCCGAGTATAATTCGGC
>JAFPBC010000032.1 GCA_017390595.1 Selenomonadales bacterium
GACTTGGTGCTCGGTTACGACAGCCCGCTCACGAAGCCTGTCAATGTATCTTTGGAACGCGGTCAGAAAGTCGCGATCCGCGGCGTGAACGGTCTCGGTAAAACGACGCTCCTCAAGACGCTCCTCGGTATCATCAAGCCGGTATCGGGCAGTGTCGAGCTCGGCGAGTTCTTAGAGCCCGGTTACTTCGAGCAGGAGACGAGCCGTGATAACGACAATACGGCACTCGAAGAAGTATGGCAGGAATATCCCGGCATGACGAATTTTGAAGTCCGCGCGGCACTTGCGCTCTGCGGTCTGACGAACGAACATATCACAAGCAAGATGATCGCTCTCTCGGGCGGCGAGGCGGCAAAGGTACGCCTGTGCAAAGTGATGCAGAAAGATATCAACTTCCTCATCCTCGACGAGCCGACGAACCATCTCGACCAGGATGCGAAAGAGGAACTCAAACGTGCCCTCAAAGCGTTCAAAGGCACCGTTCTTCTCGTATCGCACGAGCCTGAGTTCTATGAAGACTGGGTATCGGATATCTGGAATATCGAGGGCTGGACGACGAAGATCGTATAAGACATAAGACAAAAAAAGAAGCACTTTTGAAAAGTGCTTCTTTTTTTATATCCGTTATTTTTTCATTTCCCACGACATATCCCAGAACAGCTCTTCGTAGCGCGAGCACGCGACGAAGATGTCGATGAGGTGCTGTACTTGCTGTTCGGTATAATGTTCCGTCAAGCGGTCGAGGTGTGCCATGAGTGCCACGTTTTCTTTTGTGTACGCATCGGATGCGTATCCTTTTATCCAGTCGCCGTAGAAGGGATGGTTTACGCTGTCGGGGTTGTTCTCGATGATGCGTTTGGCTATCATTTCATAGCTGTGTGCGCAAGAGAGGATGCCTGCGAGTATCTCGACTTGTGTTTCTTCGTACGCAACGCGGAGCATATACGAGGTGTATGAGAGGTTGTCGAGTGCGCGCGGCATCGCATCGAGTTCTTCCTGCGTGATGCCGAGTTCGCCCATATAGCCGCGGTGGATATCCATCTCGCCGTCCGTAAGGACATTGATATAGCCCGCGAAGAGGCGTATCATCTCAAGGTCCTCTGCTTTGGCAACGCCGATAGCGAATACCTTCGCGTATTCTTCAAGATAGAGATAATCCTGAAGGATATAATAGCGGAATTTTTCTTTGTCGAGCGTACCGTCTTCGATGCCTTTGACGAACGGATGCTCGTTATATCTGTCCCAGATCGGTCTCGCCGCCGCGAGAAGTCTGTCTACGACTGCCATATCACTTTGCCTCCTTCGCGTATTCGCCCGTAAGGTCGAAGAGGTGATCGAGCGGACCCGAGCCTTGTCCGAGGTCGAGCATGGCACTGAGCGCGCCCGAGATGTATGCTTTTGCTCGTTCGATAGATTCGGTCAGCGGGTAGCCTTTGGCAAGGTTCGAGGCGATGGCACTCGAGAGCGTACAGCCTGTACCGTGCGTGTTCGGGTTGTCGATATGTTTCCCGTGAAACCATACGATATCGCCTTTTGTCCAGAGGACGTCGCTTGCGTCGCTGACGGCATGACCGCCTTTGACGAGGACGGCACAATCGTATTTTTGACCGAGAAGCTTGGCCGCCTCTTCCATCTCCTCGGCTGTCTGTATCTTCATGCCCGACAAGACTTCCGCTTCGGGGATATTCGGCGTGATGACGGTCGCAAGCGGAAAAAGGACCTCCTGCATACGTTCAACGGCACCGCCTTTTGCCAGTGCAGAACCGCTCGTTGCGATCATAACGGGATC
>JAFPBC010000033.1 GCA_017390595.1 Selenomonadales bacterium
AGCCTTCTCGTCAAAGCAGGCAGCGGTATGGCAACGCTCGGCGTACCCGATTCTCCCGGCGTACCGACCGAAACGGCTGAAAACACCATCAGCTTACCGTACAACGATATCGAAGCTGTTAAAGCGGCATTCGAACAGTACCCGAACGAGATCGCCGCGGCTATCATCGAACCGATCGCAGGCAACATGGGTCTCGTTCTTCCGAAGAGCGGATACCTCCGCGAACTTCGCCGCATCACAGAAGCCAACGGCGCGCTTCTCATCTTTGACGAAGTCATGTGCGGTTTCCGCGCGAGCCTCGGCGGCGCGCAGTACGTTTACAGCGTACGCCCCGACCTCACTTGTCTCGGCAAAGTCATCGGCGGCGGTCTTCCTGTCGGCGCATACGGCGGCCGCGAAGACATCATGTCGATGATATCGCCCGCAGGCCCTGTCTATCAGGCAGGTACCTTGAGCGGCAACCCGCTTGCGATGGCGGCAGGTCTTGAGACGCTCAAAATTATTTCCGAAGACCCCGAGCTTCCGCATCAGCCCGACTTCACGCAGAAATTGACGGTCAAAACACGCCAGCTCTGCGGCGGTTTCATGGAAGCGGCGAAAGCGGCAGGCCTTACGCTCCAGTTCCATCAGGCAGGCTCGATGTTCTGCACGTTCTTCACGGACAAACCCGTAACGGACTACGCATCGGCGGCGACAAGCGACACCGAAGCATATCGCATCTTCTTCCATTCGATGCTCGAACAGGGCATCTACATGGCACCGTCTCAGTTCGAAACGGCATTCGTCTCCTCGGCACATACGCAGGAAGACATCGACAAAACGATCGAAGCATCGAAAGTCGCGTTCGCAAAAGTTGCCGAATACATGGCAAGCAAATAAAAACGAAGAGAGTGGCACTCGCCACTCTCTGTTTATATCGCACAGAACTTCTCTGCGGAAAGGACTCCTATGGACAGACAACATCTCATCGGCCATCTCGCGCTCATCTTCACCGTAGCCGTGTGGGGCATGACGTTCGTTTCGACGAAGATACTCCTCGTAGAGCTGACACCTGTCGAGATACTGTTCTACCGATTCCTGCTCGGGGCGGCGGCACTCACGCTCGCGTATCCGCATCTTCGGATCGGCAGTACACGGCGCGACGAATGTCTCCTTGCGCTCGCGGGTCTGACAGGCATCACGCTCTACTACCTGTTCGAGAATATCGCGCTCGATTACTCGACCGCCTCGAACGTCAGCGTCATCATCGTCACGACACCGCTCTTTACGGGGATATTGGCACGTATCATCTTAAAAGAAATGCTTCGCCCTGCTTTTCTGTGGGGCTTCTGCCTTGCCGCGGCGGGCATCGTCCTCATCGAATACGGTAACCTTACGGCAGAGATACACCCCTTGGGCGACATCCTCGCACTCCTCGCGTCCTTTATCTGGGGCGTGTATTCCGTCATCATTCGCCAAGTCAGCGCGAGCGGTATTCCTATCACCGCCATCACCCAGCGCGTATTCTACTACGGTATCTTATTCATGGTGCCCGCGCTCTTCTTCTTCGACGCGCCGTTCGACCTTGCGCTCCTCGAAAACGTCACCGTCGCGGGACACCTCATCTTCCTCGGCCTCGGTGCCTCGGCACTCTGCTTTGCCACGTGGAACTTCGGCGTACAGAGGCTCGGTGCCGTCACCTCGGGCATCTACATCTACTGGATACCCATCATCAGCATCGTCATGGCAGCCGTCATTCTGGGCGAATCGCTGTCACTCACCGCCATCATCGGCATGGGACTCACCATGGCAGGCGTTATCATAAGTCAATCGAGCATCGGGATAAAAAGGCACTCCTAAAGGGGGTGTCTTTTTTGTATTATGGCACCTTCTGATGAGGGTGGTATTAAATACCATGATGCTTTTGTCTGTTGCGACCTCTTTCGTTTTTATTCTGAAACTTCCTCAATGGGTTCGGGCGTTTTCGCAGTCCTGCGCTAAGTATGTATCGAAATGTAGCGCAGTGCATTGTGTCAACTGTCTGAGCGAACGCAAGCGGAGCGAGTTTTGACACGCGATCGTGTCAACGAATCTTTGTGATCAAGACACGATCGCTAACGAAGCGGAGTGTGAGAATACATACTCGCAGGACGGAGATGGTCGCCCGAGACTTTTTGTTACTTTTTGGTCACAAAAAGTAAGAAGAGCGGGAAGGGTCGTGAACTTATGACAAAGCTTTCTTTGCGATTTCTATACGCATGACAAGAAGTGAAAAAGAAAAAATCATACCTGGGTACTCCGTTCCCCCCTTCCTCTCACATCCACGTCCCCACCAACATCCATGCTCCGCCCGCCCCTGCGATGAGTGCCCCGTACCAGTAGTACGGCACACGGCCGACGGAGGCGAGCGAGGATAAGAGAAGTCCTACCTGAAGATAGAGGAGCGATTCGCCGAAGCGGGCGGCGCGGTTCTCTGCCTCTTCGCGTGTGCGTTCAAGCTCGGCGGCCTGCCCCATCAGCGCATACTTCTCTTGACGGTAGCGTGCGATCTCTTCTTCGTAACGGGCGAGCGTCTCTGCCGTCTCCGTCGTGCTCGGCTCTAGGGCGAGCATATCGCGATGAAGCTGAAAAAGATGCTGTTTGATGCTTTTCGCCTGATAGTATGACCAGCAGTTCGTCAGCTCCGTCTGCGCGAGGAGGGCATCGTTTCCGTACGTTGCCGACTGGAACGTGGCAAGTGTCGCAAGTCCCGCGAGAAGAAGCGTCGTAACGGCAACGAGCGTGCCGAGTCGGTCATTCCATCGTATACGAAGCCTTGTCAGCCATCGCAAAAGCGCGTCCCTCCCATGTCGTCAAGTCGTGTCGAGCGGTATGTTGTACAGCGTGATCGTATCATTCAGCGCGGCGATGCTGTCTGTGATGAGCAGGATATCGTCGAGCGAGGCGGTCGGGTCTGATACCGTCTCAAGCAGTTTTCGCTCTAAGACCATCATCGCGAACAGCACCGTCGAATTGGCGGCAGATGCCGTCAGATTCGAGCTTCTGCGTGCTGTCGTGCGTGCCTTGCAGAGCATCTCCTCCCATTCGGATAAGCAGGTATTCTTATTCATACGATTTCCCCCTTGCGGATAGTTTATGCAAAATGAGCGTACGGGGATAAAAAAGACACCCCGCAGTTAGGGTGTCTTTTATCTTATTCATTTTCATCGTCGATGTCGTCTAAGATATCGCCAAATTCGTCTTTGAGGTCTTTTAAGATATTGCGGGTCTCTTCGTCGAGGTTTTGCAAGGTCTCGTCAAATTCGTCGGCAAAGTCCAACAGTGTTTCGTCGTATTCGTCGCCAAAGTCTTGCAATGTTTCGTCATCGAGGTCGCCCATGATATCACCGAATTCGTCTTCGAGTTCTTGTAGGGCTTCGTCATATTCGTTTTCGAGTCGCTCGCAGTCGTCTTCGTAGTATTCTTCGAGTTGTTCTCGGTCTTCGTCATATCGATCTTCGAGCTTTTGCAGGGCTTCGTCATATTCGTCTTCGAGTTGTATCAATGCATCTTCGTATTCGTCGGAGTCGGCTCCGTATTCGTTTTCGAGTCGTGTTCGATTTTTTTCGAATTCGTCTTCGAGTCGGGCGCAGTTGTTGTTGTATTCGTTTTCGAGGTGTTCTTGTTTTTGTTCGTATTCTTGTTTGAGGGTGTCGAGCTTTTCTTCGTGGTATTCTTCGAGTCGCTGTGCTCTCTCTTGGTATAATTCTCTCATTGCGATCTCTCCTTTTATCTTATTTATTCGAATTCGTCTTTGAGTTCTTGCAAGGCTATCGCATATTCTCTGTCGAGTTTTTCTATTGCGATTTCGTATTCGCTTTCCAATCTGTCCATCGTGGCATAGTAGTTGTCTTTTGTTTCTTGCAACGTTTTCCGATATTCTTTTTCGAGGTTGACGAGCGTTGCTTGATGTTCTTTTTCTAAGTCGGTTATCATGCCGTGATAGGACGATTCGAATCGTTCGTGGTTGGCGGAGTGTTCTATATTGAGTTGGTGCAATCTTTTTCGGTATATGTCGCTCATTTCAATGCCCCTCTTTATCTTATTCGTTATCAAAATATGCTTTTACTTCATCGAGTGTCTTCGCGTTCGGCAGGGCGCACATGAGTTTGAGGCGTGCCTGCTGTGCGGTGAGGTCGCCTGCGAGGATGATGCCGTATTTTGCGAGGTCGGCGGCGCCGCCTTCGTAGCCGTAGACGGGAAGGACACGACCTGCGTGGACACGGGTGGTGAGGACGACGGGGATGTTTGCTTTTACCGCGTCGATGAGTGCCTGACGGCAGGCGGGCGGGATGTTGCCGCGGCCGAAGCCTTCGACGACGATGCCGCTGACTCGTTGTTCGATGAGGT
The DNA here is from genome assembly GCA_017390595.1 of Selenomonadales bacterium. GTDB lineage: Bacteria > Bacillota > Negativicutes > RGIG982 > RGIG982 > RGIG982. The sequence continues at coordinate 4,369 of JAFPBC010000033.1, forward strand.
ACTTAAGAAGAAGGTCGTCTTGGCCTGTCGCCATTTTGACGAGGTAGACGTCTTCGACGAGCGTGTCTGCCTTGATATGTTCTCGCTTGAACGGACGAGCGCGCCACACGATACGGTCTTCGTCTGCGTAGCCGAGCGGGCCCCAGGCAGGCGAGGTGAACGCGTGCGGGTTGGCGCTGTGCGTCTTGGTGACGGAGCGTGCGCTGTGGATCTCTTCGTTCATGACGACGAGGACGCCCATTTCGCTTGCCGCTTTGTCGGAGGCGGTACGGACGGCGGTGAGGATATTTTTCGGGCCGTCGGCACTCGTTTCGCCTCCGCTTCGCATCGCGGCGGTGAGGCAGACGGGTTTCGTCGTGGTGAGGGTGAGGTCGAGGAGGTATGCCGTTTCTTCAACGGTGTCTGTGCCGTGCGTGATGACGAAACCTAAGACGGTGTCGTCCTCGGCAAGGCGGTCGATCTCTTTGGCAAGGGCGAGCATACGAGATGGCGTCATATGCGGGCTGGGGATGTTGGAGAATTCGACGACTTCGAGCGGGAGCTCTGCCGACAGTTCGGGGACGGCTTCGATGAGCTCGGCTCCGCTGACGGCAGGGACGAGGCCTTGTTTTTCTTGGTCGAATCGCATGGCGATGGTACCGCCCGTGCTGATGAGGATGATCTTTTTCATATCGTGTCTCCTTTGATGTCCTGTTTTTGCCTTTGTGTGCCGGGGCCGTCTTTGGCGATGGTGACGCCTGCTTCGCCGAACGTTTTCATATCGTTCAGCATATGGAGCGCGCCGTGCATGAGCATAAAGCCGAGCATTGCGCCGAGACCTTTTTCCGCGGAGAGGTCGAGGTGGAGCGGTGCAGGCAGGCTGAGCGTGTGCATCAGGGCGCGTACGGTCTCTTCTTGCGGAAGATGCGCCGTAAAGAGGTAGTCTCGGCAGAGCGGGTCTGTGTTGATCGCGTTCTCGGCGGCGAGGAGCGATGCTCTGCTGTCGAGGAAAACGGCGATGCGGCGGCTTGCCGCGCCGAGGATGAGGCCTGTCATCGCGTCGATGTCGGTATCGCTTGCGAGGGCGATGCCGATCATGCGGATACCGTCACGCGATGCCGATTCGGCAAGGCTGATGCCGTAGGCGATGTCGCCGTGATGGGAGATGGTCTGTACTTCTGTTTTGGTCGCGTGTGCCATTTTGCGGATAGCAGGGCTTGCCGTCGGGGAAAATACGCAGAGTCGCTGTTTGCCTTGTTTGGGCGGGCGCATCTCTTCGCGGATCCCTGCGAGACGAACGGCGAACTGCTCGAGCATACCGAGACTGCCGAGCGGTTTGCTGAGATTGTCGATGAGAAGTCGGCATCGGTCACAGCTTGCGTTGTCGAGCGGTCGTATCGCCTGTTGTGCGGAGGCTTCGGCAGACTGCTCGCCCGTATGAAGGGTGGTCGCTGTCTTTACTGTCGCCTGCTCGCCCGTATAGAGCGATATCGCGATATCAAGCATCCCTTGGGCGATGGACGCGCCTGTGCCTTCGCCGAGCCTGAGTCCCATATCGATGGAGGGTTTGAGACCAAGGTGACGGAGCATATGTACATGAGCCTGTTCTGCCGACAGATGCGAGCCTATCATGTAGTCGCGGACATTCGGTGCGAGCGCAGTCGCTATCATCGCGGCGGCAGAGGCGTTGAATCCGTCTATGATGACGACGGCACCGTAAGCACCCGCGCCGAGACACGCGCCTGCGAGACAGCCGAGCTCATACCCGCCGACTTTGGCAAGGACGTCGAGCCCGTCGGTCGGGTCGGGGCGGTTGACTTTGAGCGCATCGGCGACGGCTTTTGTCTTGATGAGCATACGCGCGTCCGAGATGCCCGTACCGCGTCCCGTTACCGCTTCGGCTGTGAGCCCCGTAAAAGCGGCACAGATGGCGGCAGACGATGTCGTGTTGCCGATGCCCATCTCGCCGAGCGAGAACGAGCGGTAGCCTTCGCGGACTTTGTCACGTACGAGCGCGATGCCCACTTCGAGCGCGCGCACTGCTTCTTCTCGTGTCATGGCGGGCCCTGTCGTGAAGTTTCGCGTACCGTATGCTATCTTCTTATGGATGAGACCGGGGATATCGGACACATCGGAGGCGATGCCGACGTCGACGACGACCATATCGGCATGGGCAAAATTCGCCAGCGCATTGGCACCCGCACCGTGCGCGATGAGATAGTTCTTCGTCATCTCGACTGTCGTTTCGACGGGGTACGCGCTGATGCCGAGCTCCGCGACGCCGTGGTCGGCCGCGGCAAGGATGAGACATTTTCGCGGGACGGTCGGTGCATCGTCTTTCGTTATGGCACCGTAGCGAGCGGCGAGGTCTGCCATGAGACCGTCAACGTTCGTGCGGTGCGCGAGGTCGGAGGATATCTGTTGAT
>JAFPBC010000248.1 GCA_017390595.1 Selenomonadales bacterium
ACGGTAGAATGGGTAGTATGAAAGGAGGAGTATGTGATGGGACTTATCATGCACGTCGATATGGATGCGTTCTACGCGTCGATAGAGCAAAGAGACGACTCTTCGCTCCGCGGAAAGCCTGTCATCGTCGGCGGTACGGGTGCGCGCGGTGTCGTGGCGACAGCCTCGTATGAAGCGAGACGGTACGGCGTCGGCTCGGCAATGGCGATGTCGAAAGCGCGTCAGCTCTGCCCAAATGGCATTTTTATCGATGGGAATCATGCACACTACGAAGCCGTATCCGCACAGCTGATGGAGATCTTAGGCTCGTTCTCGCCGATGGTCGAACCGCTCTCCTTAGACGAAGCGTTTCTCGATATCAGCGGTCTGTCTCGTCACCACGCTTCTCCCGAAGAGATGGGGCGGGCGGTCAAACGGCGCATCTTTGAGGAGCTCGAGCTTGTCGCCTCGGTCGGCATCGCGCCGAACAAATTTTTGGCTAAGCTTGCATCCGACCTCGAAAAGCCTGACGGCCTCGTCATCATACGCGAAGAAAACGTCCGTGAGGTAATAAGACCGCTCTCCGTAAAAAGACTGTGGGGCGTAGGCAAGTTCACCGCGTCTCAGCTTGCGGGTCTCGGTATCACGACCATCGGCGATGTCGCGGACGCACCTGTCGAACACCTCGCCAAAGTGCTCGGCAAACAAGCCTACACGCTCAAAGAACTCGCGGACGGCATCGACAAGCGAAAAGTCGAACCTGTCCGCAAGGTGCAGTCTGTCGGCAATGAGGAGACGTTCGCGACCGACATATGGCAGCGTGACGACATCGAAAAGGAGCTTCTTCGCCTCTCCGAGAAGGTGGGCGGGAGACTTCGCCGCAAAGGCCTGTTCGCGCTTACCGTCACGCTCAAAGTACGATTCGCTTCGTTTTCCACCGTCACACGCTCGGTCACGCTCAAGGAAGCCACGCAATATGACGAGGTGCTCTACCGAACAGCCTGCGAGCTGTACGGCAAAGTATGCTCCGATGAACCGATACGCCTCTTGGGCATCACGGCTTCGCATCTGACCGAGACGGAAGAAGTATCTCTGTTTGAATCGGAGAGCGACAAGAAGAAAAAAACGCTGTATCGGACGGTCGATGCCCTCAAGGCGAGATTCGGCTCGGCCATCATCACGAAAGCGAACCTGATAGATACGAAGGAGGAACATCATGATAAATAATACGCGTTTGAAAGAGACGTTCTTGGATATGGTACACATCGCATCGCCGTCGCGCCGCGAACGCAAGATGGCAGACTACGTGACGCGCGCGCTCACAGAGCTCGGTGCGGAAGTGACGGAGGACAAAGCAGGCGAGAAGATAGGCGGGGATGCAGGCAACGTCATCGCCCGTTTTCGCGGAACCGCGGACGGCGCGCCGACTATTTTGTTCTCGTCACATATGGATACGGTCACACCGTGCGACGATATCAACGTCATCGAAGAAGACGGCATCCTCCGCACGGACGGCAAAACGATACTCGGCGGTGACGACAAGGCAGGCATCGCCGCTATCCTCGAAGCACTCCGCATCGTAAAAGAGAAAAACATCGCGCACGGCGATATCGAAGTCGTATTCGCCATCGCCGAAGAAGCAGGCCTTCTCGGCTCGAAGAATCTCGACCGCGACCATGTGCGTGCCGAAATGGGCTTTATCTTCGACTCGAGCGGTAAACCGGGAGAGGCCATCGTCAAAGCACCTGCCTCCAACTCGATGCGCATGACGGTACACGGCAAGAAGAGCCACGCGGGTCTTGCGCCCGAACGCGGTATCAATGCCATCACGCTCGCGTCGCGTGCCATCGCCGAAGCCGAGCAGGGGCGTATCGACGACGAAACGACAGCCAACATCGGCGTCATCAAAGGCGGCAGTGCCACGAACATCGTCCCCGACCTCGTCGAAGTGTGGGCAGAAGCACGCAGTCACAGCGAAGAAAAGCTC
>JAFPBC010000249.1 GCA_017390595.1 Selenomonadales bacterium
GAGCTCGAGACCGAAGAACTGGTCGATCATGGTGAAGATCTTGGCATTGGCAACGAGCGTTACCTCGGGATAACGGAAAGCGATCTCTGCGATGAGCGCGCAGTGGTCGGGTTCCATGTGGTTGATGATGAAGTAGTCGAGCGGACGGCCCGAGAGGCCGAATGTGAGGTTTTCCATGAACTGGTCTCTGACGGAGGCATCTGCCGTGTCGATGAGAGCCGTTTTTTCGTCGGTGATGAGGTACGCGTTGTACGATACGCCTTCGGGGATGGGGAACATATTTTCGAATAATTGCAGACGACGGTCGTCTGCGCCGATGTAGAGAATGTCATCGGTCACTTTTCTGGTTGCATGCATATTATTATCCTCCGTTGGGAATGGTCGTCTTTTAAAAATGCCTATAATATCAGTATACGATAAACAGAGAGAAAAAAACAAGGGCATTCGATGAAATGTCCTTGTTTTGGCTGTTTTTATTCCGTCTGTTCGGTCTCTTCGGCGATGACTTGTACGGAGAGACTGTTGAGATAGTCGTCGGTGTTTTCTGTGAGGAGATGGTTTTTGAGCTGGAGGAGGTAGACGTCGCCTGTCGGAGTGAGGCGATGTTCGTCGAGGTAGGCCTTGAGCCGTGCGAAGACGGCGGGGGCTTCGGTGTAGTATGTGCCGCGGAAGTTGACCGTGACGTATGTGCCCGCGGGCCGTGTGAAGTTGGCGCGGTCGCTGTCTTCGGCTCCGAGCGGGAAGTAGTACGCGGTCGTGTGACCGAATCGCTCATTGAAAAAATCTTCTCCGCGGATGAGCCAGCCTGCGTCGAACGGCTGGATGCGACCGTCGGTCTCGGCGAGCTGGGTATGCGACGAGAGGACGCGCAGTCGGTCGTGAAGAGGCATATCGGCAGAGAGCGGTTCGCTGATGAGGAGCTTGAGCTCGTCTTCTTCGGTCAGAGCGATGTCCTCAAGGTCGAGCACGTCAAGATATGTCAGCGTTTCGAGCGTATCTGCCAAGGACGAACGGAGCGTCTGTGCTTCTTCGATGATGCGGTCGCACTCGGCGACTTTGTCTCGGAGCAGTTGTTCGAAGGCCTCTTTCGAGCGGGTGCTGAGATACGTGCGGATGTCGGATAAGGATACGTTCATCTTGCGTAGGTTGAGGATGAGCGCAAGCGTCAGATACTGCGATGTCGAGTAATAGCGGTAGCCGTTCTCGTTCACGTGGGCGGGCGGTAAGAGACCGTTCTTGTCGTAAAAGAGGACAGTCTGTTTTGTGATATTATGCAGATTCGCGAGTTGCCCCGCGGTGATGTAAGTGTCGTTTGTGGGCATGGGAGGGCTCCTTTAAAAAAGTAATAATAAAGGGAGTGGACTAATAAAAAATGATCTAGCCCAACAGTATTGTGGTATTTCTTGCCGATTTGAAACGGTTTTCGCGAAGGGAATCACGCGAAATCAGCGTAATGGCTTTGGCGAGACTGTTTGAGCGAAGCGAGTTTCGAAGCCACATGAAGCTGATGAGCGATGATGTACTCGAAAACCTTTCATCGGAGGCTGGTTTCTTTGGTTCGTTTCTTTGCCATCAAAGAAATGAACAAAGAGAGAAGAAGTAGATTGGTAAACAGACTTGTTTCGCGATTTGCGTCACAAGATAGCGACATACGAAAACCCGCATCGCCATATCCTCTTCTCCCCTCCAGTATACCACAAATCCCCTTGTTTTTCTCGCATATCCGTATTCCTTCTCTTGACTGTATAGCAACTATACACTTTATAATGAAAAATACGAAGATAAAAGGAGATTTTTATATATATGAAACGAATGATATGGCTTATCGTGCTGATGATAAGCGTGATGATAGTCGGCGGCTGCGGCGGTGAGCGTACCGCCCAAGAAGGCGCGTACCAAGTGACGGACGTGCGCGGTACGGTCGTGACGATACCGAAGAAGCCCGAGCGTATCATGACGATGTCGTTCGATACGGACGGTATCGTGCTCGGACTCGTCGGCCCCGATAAGATGGCGGCAAGCTCCGTTATCTTAGACGACCCCGACAGCTCGAATGTGACGCACTTGACGAAACGCATCGCGAAGAAGATCACGACACCGACGGTCGAGGAGATCCTCGCGATGAAGCCCGACCTTATCATCGTGCCCGACTGGGGCAGTATCGAGCAGGTAGCGAACCTTCGTGACCTCGGCCTTACCGTCGTCGTCGTCAAAGGAGCGAAAAACATTGCCGATGTCAAAGATAATGTCAAGATGATAGCAGATGCTATCGGCGAACCTGGTAAGGGAACACGTCTTGTAGCCAAGATGGACGCAAAGCTTGCCGAGATCAAAGCAAAAGTAGACAAGATACCGCAGAGTGAGCGTAAAAAAGTCGTGCTCCTCTCGCTCATGCCGATGTACGGCGGTATCGGCTGCGCGTTCGATGATGCGTGTAAGTACGCAGGCGTTACGAACGGCATGGCAGAAGCAGGTATCCACATGGGGCAGACGCTGACGAAAGAAATGCTTCTTTCTATCGACCCCGATATCCTCTTCCTCCCCAGCTACACGAACCACGGTCAGATCGATGTCAAAGCACATCGTGAAAAATACCTCGGCGACCCTGCGCTCGCACCGATGAAAGCCATCAAAAATCAGGCCTTCGCCTTCCCGCGTGAAGGATACCTCTACAACTGCTCGCAGGACATCGTGTTCGCCGTACAAGAGATCGCCTATGCCGTCTACGGTGACGACTTCCGATTGGGAAAAGACGAACACCTCTCGGTCGTAGGTGACAACTGATGAAACAGCTCTTCAACTACTATCCGCTCGCCGAATACGAGGCGGAGCTTACCGAACGCTACGGCTCCTTCGGCGCATATCTTACCGCCTGCGGTTTAGACGGTGCGGAAGTATTCCTTCCGACAGAATATCATAAAGACCTTGCCCGACATACCGTCGGTATCCATCTGCCGTATCTGCCGCATTGGACAGCCTTCTGGAAAGGCGACGAAGTTCGCCTGAGAGGGCAGTTCGCCTCGCGGGAAGAACAGCGAGCCTATTTCGGCGGAGCAGACACCCGCGAAGAATGGACAGAGCGTGTACGCGCAAGTATCCGCCGCGCGCTTTGCTACAAGCCCGAATACCTTGTCTGGCACGTATCCGAAGCCGACTCGGACGAGATATACACACGCGACTTTCACTATACGAACGAAGACGTGCTCGAAGCGACGGCAGAGCTGTTTTATTGCGTAGCCGATATCATACCGCACGATGTCCCCGTCCTTTTTGAAAATCTCTGGTGGCCGGGACTGACGCTCACCGACCGACGTGAGACAGAAGCGTTCTTTCGCCTGATAGACCGCGACTCGGCAGGCATCATGCTCGATACAGGCCATCTGATGAATACGAATACCGCCCTTCAAAGCGAAGAAGAAGCGGCCGACTATATCCTCCGCACAGTCGACAGTCTCGGCGACCTTGCGAGCCGTATCCGCGGGATGCATCTCCAATGCTCGCTATCGGGCGACTACGTGACGCACGCCCTCAGGAGACGACCGCGAGAGCTCTCGGCAGAAACAGAGATGGCGCATATCGCCGCGATAGACGAACATCGTCCGTGTCAAACGGATGCCATGCGGCGCGTCATCGACCATATCCGCCCGAGCTGGCTCGTACATGAGCTCTACTACGATAACTTATCCCATATGCACACCATGCTGACGAAGGTGCAACACCTCCTCGGCTTACGATAACTGACATAAGAGAAAGAAGGAAGAAAGATGAACAAAAAGATCGCCTTATCCGCACTCATTGCCTGCGCGCTCACGCTCGGCATCAGCCAAGCCGATACATACGCCAATGCTCCTGCCGAAAATGATATGCTCCTTGACAGCATCGTCATCACTGCGACCCGTACCCCTGTCGAAGCATCGAAAGCCAACGCCAACATCACCGTCATCACCGCCGAAGACATCGCCAAAAACCACTACCAAGACCTCTCCGAAGCACTTCGCTCCGTACCCGGTGTCTATATCGCCAACTCCGCACCGGCAGGCTATGAGACAGCCAACTCCATGAAGATAAACGGTGCCGACGAGATCGTCGTCCTCATCGACGGTGTCAAGATCAACTCCGCGGGACAGAGATTCTCCGCAGGCATGCTCCGTGACATGAAGAACATCGAACGTATCGAAGTCCTCAAAGGCTCTGCCTCCGTCCTCTACGGCTCCGATGCCAAAGGCGGCGTCATCAACATCATCACGAAAAAGATAGACACCAACCACACCACCTTCGGCGTAAGCGCGGGCAGCTATAACAAACAGCAGTACAACTTCTCCACCGAAGGCTACGAAAACGGATTCTCGTACCGCATCAGCGCGCAAAAAGATAAAAGCGGCGACTTCAAAGACGGCCACGGCACCACCGTACCGAACAAGCTCGATGCCAACAGCGTATCCATCAAGCTCGCCCAGGAGCTCTCCGATAAACATGAGCTCGGCTTCACCTACGACCAGTACCAAGCCGACACCAAGTCGCGCGCCCTCTGGGAACAGTACCTGCACGACGGCAAGATAGACAACTACAACTGGAAGATCACCCTTCAGTCCGACTTTGATGACAAAACATCGAATTTCTTCGCCTTCAGCAACAACATGTACGACACGAACGTACAAAACGAATACGTCGACTACTTCACAGGCAATATCGTCCTCGATGACTACCGCACCAAGATCAAAACGCTCCGCATCACCGACCAGCTCACGATCGATATGTCCGACAAACACCGCCTCACCACAGGCTTTGAATACACGCGTGACACCATCGAATCGGCAGGCGACGTCGAGATGCACAACCGCGCACTTTTCCTTCAGAACGAATGGAACCTCACCGACGCGCTCAAGCTCACCACAGGTATCCGCTATGACAACAACTCGGGCTTCGGCGACCACACCACACCGAGCGTCAACCTCGGCTACCAATTCAGCGACAAGACCAACGCCTATGTAGGCTATAACGAATACTTCATCGCACCGAGCCCGATGCACCTCTACGACGCATACTACGGCAACAGAAACACCGAGGCGGAAACAGGCGACACGAAAGAATTCGGTATCAACCACCGCTTCGACGACACGATGAGCATGTCGGCACACCTCTTCTGGCGCAACTCCGAAAACCGTATCGGCTTCCTCTATGACACCAACCGCTACGGCAACGTCGGCGATGAAAAAGCCCACGGCTGGGATGTATCGCTCAAGAAGACCTTCAGCGACACCGTCACCGCATATGTAGGCTACACCCACACCACCATCGACGCGACCGAACAACGCGGTCCGAACGCGGACGGCTACTTGCCGGAAGACACCGTCAATATCGGCATCGATTACAGCGAAAACAAATGGAACGTCGGCGTACAGGCACGTGCCAACTTCGACCGCAGAGGACCTGCGCAGACGGCGGGCGGAAAATTCTTCCCCGAAGAGACCTTCTGGATCTGGGATATCGGCTTCAACTACCAAGCCGATGACAACACCAAAGTATTCGCCAAAGTCAACAACCTCTTCGACAAATTCTATGCCGAACAATCGAACGTCCTCGTCGGCTACGGCTCTGCGGGTCAATGGTACACCGCACCCGGCCGCAACTTCATCATGGGCGTAGAATACTCCTTCTAACGACAACCATTGCTCTTACGGTAGAGCGCACGAACATAAACAGGAACAAGAAAAGAGCCATGCAGAACGGGACTGCGTGGCTCTTTTTCTGTTTGCGGGCAGGCGGGTCTTGCCTTCGTCGGAAAGAGACAACGGGAAAGCGGGAGGCGGCACGGCTCGTCCGTGACGGAGGGAGAGAAGGAATTTGGCGATGTATATGGCTGTCGCTCTTTTGCAGAGGCACATCTCTCCCTCGGTCGGCTTCGGCAGGCAATGATCTTGGCGGAGAGAACTGTATGATAACGACCAAATAAATGAAAATCTTTCTCAAAATCTTCATATATGATATTGATTCTCAATCTCGTATATGATATACTATCCCTAGAAATTAGGTATGAATATTCGCGTGCAATAGGTGCGCCGAATAAGATAAGGAAAGAAGGCATCTCAAAATAGAATGAGAGAAGCGAGATAAGCCGTCGTGAAGGAGGGATAGATGATGAAAAAATGGGAACAGAAGATAACATATCATTGCGCGCCTGTACTGGCGGGGGTGAAGCCGTCGAACTTGGTGATGTTTTCGTGCGCGGAGTGCCGCGATATGTGGAAGACGCTCAACGAATATCGCGCCGAGCTTGGCGAGCGCGGTATCGAGATACGCGTATTCAGCTCGGCAGGTCGGGCGATGATCTTCGTCTATCGTCCGTCGATGCTTGCCGAATGCCTTGCGCCCGCGGAGGTGCAGGACTTTCTGGTGCGTCACGGCTATGCGCGCGATATGGAGCTCAAGAGAGCGCTCGATATGCTCGCGAAACGCATCGTCTCGTCGGGCGAGTTTCCGCATGAGATCGGCATCTTTCTCGGCTATCCGCTCAGCGATGTAGAAGGCTTCCTCTCCTCGCGCGAGGACTTTCTCCTCTGCGGTGAGTGGAAGGTATACAGCGAAAAAGAAAAGGCAGAGAGGCTCTTCGCTCTCTACCGCGATGCGCGTCAGCGTGCCGTCGGCAAAACGATCCGCGAGATGGTCAGCTGA
>JAFPBC010000250.1 GCA_017390595.1 Selenomonadales bacterium
CCATGTGATAACCGATAGTGATACGAACGAAGAAGTCGTATGTGCATCAGGTTCGATCATGCCTGCATCGGTCTCTATCGTTCATCATGGGATGATAGGCCATCCGGGAGAGAAGATAGGCGTTACATGGGAAGGCGCCGAATCATGGGGAACGATAACGAAGAATACGCGATGCGGAATCTACGGTAGGATGTCAGCTAATATTAAAAATCCGTTTTATCCCGAGGCGCTTCCGATCGCTTCGCGCAGTCAAGTGCGAGAAGGACAAGCTCAAATGCTCACCGTCGTAGACGGCGAGACGATAGAATCATTTGAGATCGAAATAGAAAAACTGCGTCAGCAAGAAAGCAGCGTAGAAAAAGGAATGGTACTACACGTCACAGACGATTCTCTTCTTACTCGGACAGGCGGTATCGTACAGGGAATGAGCGGTAGCCCTATCATACAAGACGGTAAATTGGTCGGTGCAGTAACGCATGTGCTCGTGAACGACCCGACACGCGGATATGGGATATTCATTGAAAATATGATAGAAGAAATAGAATAGTGGAGAATTACGATTCGTGCCTATACAAAAAGACCGTTGAGTAGAGGTAGTGCTCTGTCAACGGTCTTTGTTTATTACTTTTTATTCGGCGATATTTCATTCCACAATGTGAATCCGAGGATCAGCATACCGCCGACTACTTGCCAGAGGGTCATCGCTTCGCCTAAGATAACGACGGAGATGAGGACCGCGACCAAAGGATCGATATAGCTAAGGATAGCGGCTTTTTGGCCGGGCAATTCTTTCAGCGAAGAGAAGTACATACAATATGTGATGCCTGTATGGAAAAGACCGACGATCAGAAGGTTGATCCATCCGATGGTATCCAGACTGCCAAGTGTAGTGCCGCTCGTTGAAAAGACGTACGGGATCAAGATGATGATCGCCGCGATAAATTGCAGAAATGTTCTCGGGATACCCTCGACATTTTTGATGAACTTATTCAAGAGGACGACAGTCGCATAAAATACCGCGGCACCCAAGCCGAACATGATACCGAGCAGATTATTTCCGCCGTCAACATCGCCGATGCCGATGATGAGAATAAGCCCAAGCGTTGACATGATAAAACATATGATCTGTTTTATCGTCAGTCGTTCGCGAAATAGAATGGGACAGACGAGCGTAACGATGACAGGCGCGAAATAATAGCTGAGTGTTGCAAGTGAAACGGTCGTATATTTGTATGCCTGGAATAAGAGTATCCAGTTGATGCCCATTGCCATGCCTGAAGCAAGGAGCAGTGGTATTTCTTTTTTTATAGCGGCAAACGGTATTTTTTGCTTGGTAAGAAGCAAGAATCCTGTAAGTAAAAGTGCTGCTAAAATAGCACGATATAGTGCCAATTCTCCCGAAGAGACGGCAATATTTCGTACGAATGGTCCCAGTGTACCGAATATTGCCATAGCAGTGACCATCATAAAACGTGGCGACATGATATGTAGCATAATATTAACTCCCTATAACCTTGTTGTATCAAAATAAAGTTGGTCATGTTTTTGTTGTGGTGCGTGTAAATGAAAGCTCATATCGTTTTGATTCCGACTCCCATTTGAACAGCATGATGATGGCGTTGATCAAATAAATGCCCCACATCACAAGTGTTGCGATATTGTCTGAACCTGCTTGAAAATCACAATACCACATATATACACTGAACATATTGACGAAAAGCCATATCCACCATTGCTCGGAATACATTTTAACAGTAGCGATCATTGCGATGATAGAAGCCACAGTGGTGAAAGCATCGACAAAGGGCATGGCATCGCCTAATGACTGTAAGCAAAGTCCTAACAGATAACTTAGCGCAAGTATCACGAGCATCCCAATCATCCTGTTGTGCCAAGCCATACGCCGCTTAGATATCTCGTTTGTGGAGTGGTCGATATTCTTTCTCCATAAAAATATTCCGACAAACATCATGGGAAGATAATAGCCTGCATTTAACAGGACTTCGCCGTATAATGTTGCTTCGAATGAGATCAGCGAATATAATACGCAGTTAACTATGCCGAAAAAGTAGGCGCTGATATTGCCTTTTCCGATACAAACTACATATGTGATGCCTGTTATAGCAGATATCATGCCGATCAACGTATCATTCCAGTAGAGTGATAAAAGTGTGATCGACAGAATGCAGAATATAAGCCATGAGATCTCCCACAATTTCCAATTAGTCAACTCATGTTTCAAAATCGTTTTCATATTTGTCATACAGAAACTATTCCTTGGATGATTTAGTCATATAAATTTAATTTTATAATAGAAAACTGTTTCTGACAAGGAAGAAAAGAGCAAGGAAATAATTGTATAAAATATGTAATTAAGGACGGAATACCCAA
>JAFPBC010000003.1 GCA_017390595.1 Selenomonadales bacterium
GCAGCTCGTCAAAGAACTCAAAGAAGCAACAGGTCTTCCTGCGGCTACTTCGTTCAAACACGTCAGCCCGGCAGGCGCGGCAGTCGGTCTTCCGCTTTCCGATACACTCAAAAAGATCTACTATGTAGATGACTTAGAACTCACTCCGCTCGCAACGGCTTATGCTCGTGCGCGTGGTGCAGACCGTATGTCGTCTTACGGCGACTTCGTTGCACTCTCCGATGTATGCGACAAAGAAACGGCTACGATGCTCGCTCGCGAAGTATCCGACGGCGTTATCGCTCCGGGTTACACGGACGAAGCACTCGAGATCCTCAAAACGAAACGTAAAGGCACGTACAATGTCATCGAGATCGACCCGAACTACGTTCCGGAAGAAGTAGAAGAAAAAGACTTGTTCGGCATCACGTTCTCGCAGTCGCGCAACAACGCAAAAATTACGGAAGCACTCTTCGAAAACCGCCCGACGGCAAACAAAGACCTCCCGGAAGATGCACGTCGCGACCTTCTCATCGCTCTCATCACGCTCAAATACACGCAGTCGAACTCCGTCTGCTACGCAAAAGACGGTCAGGCTATCGGTATCGGTGCAGGCCAGCAGTCCCGCGTACATTGCACGCGCCTTGCAGGTAACAAAGCTGATATCTGGTGGCTCCGCCAGCATCCGCAGGTGCTCGCGCTTCCGTTCAAAGACTCCATCCGTCGCCCCGACCGCGACAACACGATCGATGTTTATATCTCCGATGATTATATGGACGTTCTCGCAGAAGGCGTATGGCAGCAGTTCTTCACCGAAAAACCGGAGCCTCTTACGCGCGAAGAGAAAAAACATTGGATCCAGACGCTCTCGGGCGTATCGCTCGGTTCCGATGCGTTCTTCCCGTTCGGCGACAACATCGAACGCGCTCACAGAAGCGGTGTATCGTACATCGCTCAGGCGGGCGGCTCTATCCGCGATGACAATGTTATCGAAACGTGCGATAAATACGGCATCGCAATGGCATTCACCGGCCTTCGCCTCTTCCATCACTAAGCATGACAAAAGACTGACGACATCGTTCGTCAGTCTTTTTTATTTCTCTGAAGATAGTCATCGGTCGTCATCAGCGTCACGTGCGGGGCAAAGTCTTCTCTGAGTATCACTTCTGCCATACGGAGCTTGCCTTTTGAGGTGCTTGCACACGCATCGGTCAGATAGACGATGTCCGCACCACGGTCTGCCGCCTCCAGCACCGTCGCCAGCACACAGCACTCTGCTATCACACCGCAGACGACGAGCCTATCCGCATGACGCGCCCACTCGGCGAATCCGTCCGCACGATACGCAGAGTACCCCGCCTTGTCAAATGCGCGGTACTTGCGTGCAAACGGCGACAGCCTTTCTGTTATCTCACCGTACGAGGGCTCGGTATGGATATCCATGTATTTTTCCCGATACCGCCTCCACGACCCTTGCTCCGCGTCGGGCAGGACGAATCGAGTGAAGCAGATATCATCAAACGTTCCTGTTTCGATAAGATACGCGATACGCTCGCACACATCGCCGAATCCCTCACAGCCCCACGGCGCGCCGTCTTCGTACACCTTCTGCATATCGATGATGACAAGTTTATCGCCTCTCATCACATCACCTCTCGGTCAGTATATCCGAGATGGTTTTGCGCCATACAAAAAAGCCCTTCCGCGCAGGAAGGGCTTTTGTTTATCTTAGTATTTGATCTCGCCGATATCAAGGCTGATATCGAGGATCGGCGCCGAGTTCGTCAGCGCGCCGATGCTGATGATGTCAACACCTGCTTTCGCGATAGCAGGCAAGCGTTCTTTCGTGACACCGCCCGATGCTTCGACGATCGCGCGACCGCCGATGAGGGCGACTGCTTCTTCGATCATTTCGATCGACATATTGTCGAGCATGATGATGTCCGCACCTGCTTCGAGTGCTTCTTTGACTTGGTCGAGCGTTTCGGTCTCTACTTCGATCTTGACCGTATGCGAGATCTCGTTTCTCGTCATCCGAACAGCCTCTTTGATACCGCCCGCTACCTTGATATGGTTGTCTTTTATCATAACGGCATCATAGAGTCCCATACGATGGTTGCGGCCGCCGCCGACACGGATCGCATACTTTTCGAGCATACGAAGGCCGGGGAGCGTTTTGCGTGTATCGACGACGTGTGCTTTCGTACCTTCCGCAAGACGAGCGTACGACGAGGTAAGCGTTGCGATACCGCTCATGTGCTGGAGAAGGTTGAGTGCGAGACGTTCGCCCGTCAAGATGACGTGTGCGTCGCCTTCGATCTTCGCAAGTACCGTATGCGGTTCGACTTCGTCGCCGTCTTCTACCATCGGCGTGAATTCGATATCGGGCGCAAGCGTCGTGAATACGAGACCTGCTACGTTGATGCCTGCTACGATACCGCGCTGTTTCGCTTGAATGAGGCCGACCGTTTTTGCCTGCTGCGGGATGATATTTTCTGTCGTAATATCACCGCTGCCGACGTCTTCATTTAACCATTCTATAATTTTAGGTTGCAATGCTCTCATGGAAAGATACATATTCCCTTCGCCTCCTATTTCTTTAAGATCAGATGTTTGCGCCACAGTTCCATCGTCTGCGGATAATCACTGCGATAGTGTCCGCCGCGGCTTTCTTGTCTCATCGATGCCGCCAAGCAGATGAGACTGCCTGTCTGAAGCATACCGAAGAGCTCCATCTGTTCTTTCGTCTGCATATCGTATGCCTTGAGTGCTTTGGCCATGCTTGCGAAATAGTCCTGTGCTCGTGCCAAGCCTTGCTGCTGGCGGATGAGACCGAGCTGTTTCGTCATGGTCACTTTCAGTTGATGTGTCTCTGCCGCCGTATCGACCGGGCAGGGCTCATCGTTTAGCTTATCAAAAGACCAATGGGTCGTTCTCGTAGACGAGTAGCCTCGTCTTGCGATCGTCTCCGCGATACGTTTACCGAACGCAAGACCTTCGAGAAGCGAATTCGACGCCAGACGATTCGCGCCGTGAAGGCCTGTACAAGCGGCTTCACCACACGCGAACAAGCGGTTGACGCTCGTTTCACCGAATTGGTCTGTTTGGACACCACCCATCATATAATGTGCGGCAGGTGCTACGGGAATCATGTCTTCCGGCAGGTTCAGCCCGTACTCTTTGCACGAAGCTGTGATCGTCGGAAAGTGGGTCGTAAACCCTTTTATCTGACTGACATCGAGCGATACGGAGAGCGTATCGGCACGCTGCATCTCATGATAGATGGCACGTGCAACGACGTCACGCGGAGCAAGCTCCTCCATTTTATGAAAACGCGGCATGAATCGGTTGCCTTCCGCGTTACGCAGAAGACCGCCTTCACCGCGAACGGCTTCCGAAATGAGGAAGTTCGGCAGTCCTTCGATGGCAAGTGCCGTCGGGTGGAACTGTACGAATTCCATATCCATCAAAGATGCGCCCGCGCGATATGCCATGGCAAGCGCAGAACCTGTCGCACCTTCGGGATTCGTTGTATGCAGGAACAAGCGACCGAGACCGCCTGTTGCAAGAACGACTGTTTTGGCACGAATGATCTCTTTCGTGCCGTCCGCGCGCATGAAAAGCGCGCCTTCGCAGACCGAATCGGTCGTTAAGATATCGACAGCGTAGAGATGCTCTCTGAGCGTGATACGTTTTTCTTCGCGTACACGCGCGAGAAGCGCACGCACGACTTCTCTGCCTGTCGCATCGCCTTGTGCGTGGATGACACGGTTACGCGAATGACAGCCTTCTCTGCCGAGGCAGATGCCGTTTTCGTCATGGTCGAACTTGCCGCCGAGCTCGATGAGATCGAGCACCGCTTTTCGGCC
>JAFPBC010000251.1 GCA_017390595.1 Selenomonadales bacterium
AATACGACCTGACCGCCGCATTCGGCAACGGCTTTTGCTTCGGGGAGCGAGTCGAGTGAGTAGTCACCGCCTTTGGCATAGTAGTCGGGGCGTACCTCTTTTACGAGTGCTTCGGCTGTCGTTTCGCCGAAAATGACGACATAGTCTACCGAGCGCAGTGCACCGATGACTTCCGCACGGTCGAGTTCGCTGTTGATAGGACGCGACGGCCCTTTGAGGCGTCGTACGGATTCGTCGCTGTTGAGGCCCAATACAAGGCAGTCTCCGACAGCGCGAGCCGATGCCAGATAGCGTACGTGCCCTGCATGAAGAATGTCAAAACAGCCGTTCGTCAAAACGACTGTTTTTCCTTGTGCTTTTTCTTTCTCGATGAGTGATGTGATTTCTGTTCGATCAACCAGCATAGTAATCCCTCGCTGCTTTTCGAAGTTCGTCTGCCGATACGGTCGCTGTACCGAGTTTGCGTACGGCGATACCTGCTGCCAGGTTTGCCGCCTGTGCCGCAAGAAGCGGTTCTTCGCCCGCGGCAAGAGCAAGGATCATAACGGCTACGACGGTGTCCCCCGCACCCGATACGTCGAATACTTCGCTGACGTTGGTGACGGGGATATGATGAACAGCTCCGTCTGCAAGGAAGAGGCTCATGCCGTCTGCGCCTCGCGAGATAAGGATGCCGTCTGCTTCGATCATCTCAAGAAGCATGGCACCTGCTTTGAGAAGCGTTTCTTCGTCTTTGATGGCGATGCCTGTTGCGTCGGATGCTTCGGCTTCGTTCTGCTTGACGTAGTGAACGTGCTTGTAGCTGGCGATATCATAACGCGAGTCGACGATGGATACGATGCCCAGCTTGCGGCATTCGGCAAGGATATAGTCACGCACGTTCGGCGTGATCGTGCCGCTGCCGTAGTCGCTCATGACGACGCCGTCCATCTCGGGAAGGACGTCCGCCAGATACGCGAGGATGGCTTGTTCAGTATCTGCCTGGATCGGTTTCGTACTGCCGCGGTCGATACGAACGACCTGCTGACTGACGGTGGCTTGTCCGCCCGCGATGATGCGTGTTTTCGTCACCGTCGGACGGCCTTCTTCAGAGAGAAAGCCGTCAACGACGACACCTTTTTTCGCGAGCATTTCACGAAGGTACGTGCCTTCTTTGCCATGATCGAGTAGTCCGATCGGCCATACCTTACCGCCCATCGTTGCCGCGTTGTGCACGACGTTCGTTGCACCGCCGGGGATGATGCGTTCTTTATCATACTGAAGCACCAAGACAGGTGCTTCACGCGAGATGCGTTCGATCTCGCCATGGAGATAGACATCAGCGACCATGTCACCGATGATGAGTATTTTTTTCTGTTGGATATTATCGATCAATCGATTCAGCTGAGATTGCATCTTATCAACCTTTCTTTACCAGATCTTCGTAGAGAATTTGATGCTGATACCATCGCCATCGTCGGGCTCGTGGATGACACGCATTTTCCAGCAATGGAGGTCTTTTTCGAAGAAGTAGATACGTTCGAACAATTCATCTGTATCGACGTTATATCGGATGATAAATCCGACCGCGTCTTTTTCATTCCAGCTGTAACGGAATCCCGAACGCCATTCTCTTTCGAGGTCGGGTCGGTCGTAGTCGAACAAGCGTTCGTTGTCATGGATATAGTGATATCCTGTCCAGACTTTGAATTTCGGCGAGAATGTCTGCGTCAATTTCGCATCGTAGATCATGCCGTTCTTGGTCGAATCATCATAGCTTTCTTTGATGACTTGATACCCTGCACCGAGGTCGAGGGTGAGCTTGCTTGTGATATTGATCGGATCGTGCGAGATATACGCTTCGTATTCATCGTGCCAGCTCTGTCTGCGCGAGTCTTCCCACAGACCGTGGCTTGCTTCCAAACGATAATGGAACTTGGAGTTACCGATACGGCGGTCGAACATCTTCCATTGATATTCGATCTTTTTGTTGATCCATTCATCATCGGAGTCTTCCACGTCACCTGTTACGATGCGAAGCATTTGTCCGTTCCAATGGTATTGGAGTCCTCCGAGCGCGCGGAAATCATGTCGGCTGTAATAGCCCCAATTCAAGAATGCATTCAATCCGTCAACGAAAAGCGGCAGTTTCAGATCTTGTTTGATATAAAAACCGTCGCTGCTGTTGTAGCCCGGATGCGGAATGAACGAATGATCTTCATCCGGTTCTTTTTCATAGCGGTCTGTATGGTAGACCGCTTTATCTTTCAAGTAGAAGGTCGCATCATGCGCGAGGACATAACCGTCGGGGAACAGCTCTACTTCTTTTGCTTCAAGACGCCAGTCGGGATGCTTGGCAGGGCATTTGGTCGACGATCCGTTTTTGAAGGTCGTTTTATCGGACGCGATATTGATATCTTCCCCTTGGATATAGTCGCCCTGTACTTGGCCTTTGGCTTTTACCATCGTACCGGTTTTGTCTTTATAGTTATAGTGTACCGTCGTACCGATCAGGTCAGTCTGGGCTGTCGGATCGATGATACGCATATTGCCGTCTGTCGAGACGATGCTCGTCTTGCTGTTACCGTAGATCTCGTCGGCTTTGATCGTCATGGTGCCTTGCGTGATGCTGACATCTCCGGAGGCAACAAAATCGCCCGACAAGTTGTTATACGTCAAGTCACGGCTGTCCACCGTCACAGGCGCTTGTATTACTTTATCATTCGCTGCGGTAGGTTCTTCGGAGGCTTCTGCCGTTCCCATCATCATAGGAAACGTCGTGAGCACTGCCATGCAGACTAAACTACGCAACCATTTTTCCCTTTTTTTCATAAGGCAACTCCTTTTTTCTGCCGCTCGACACTATATAAGCATCTTCGCTCGCAGAATATCTTTAACTATGATTTATTCGCTCAATATTCTCGTGTATCCTGCTTTTTTTGAAAAAGAAATCCTCCCGCAAAAACAAAAACACCTCCGAATACGGCACATAGCGATCCTATGGAGAGACGCGCTATGTAACCGTATTCGAAGGCTTGAGAGTGTCCTATGTTAGATCACTGCACGAGACCGCAAACTTCCGTTTCATCTTCAGTCTGGATGTAGATGAGAGCACCTTCGGGAACCTGAAGTTCTTCCCCTTTAACGAAGATACCGCCAACCAAGCCGACCGGTCCGAGTACAGCAAGACCGACTACGCTGGCACCTGCTGCCGCAGCAAGTGTTTTCGTCTTTTCTTTTGCTTTTTCACCGAGGATGGTGTCTTGCGTCGTGCCGTCGAAAGCTACGAGCGAGTGGAAGTCGATCTCGAGTTTCGCATTACGACCGAAGCTTTTTGCAGGAGTTACTTTCGTGATAACTCCTTCACCGATTGCACCTTTCGGGAATACGAGTACGTTGTCAACGAGAACGTCTTCTGCTACTTGGAATTTGATGATGTCGCCAACACGATCCGTTGCCGTGTCGATCGGCGTCATAAGTGCGATCTGAACAAGCGTATCTGCCGGAACGACGACGCTCTGCGTAGCGAACTCATCCGTCGAGTATGCCAATTTCATCATACGATCGAGACGCGCGCTGTAATTGCCCGTGGACGGCGCACCGTTGACGATCGTTTCCATGTCTTCGATTCTCGATTTTACCGAACCTGTTTCGATCTCATGTTTGATCTCCCATTCGGTCGCGTTCAATTTCGCCATGAACGATGCTTCTTCATCATCGCTGACGATCATCGTTTCATAAAGGCGGTTTGCTTTTGCCATAACAGATTCATTCGAAGCTACGCCGTATACGTCCTGTTCTACCTGTGCGGCGCGGTCAACGAGTGCCCCTGTCTGTTCATTGCCGTATAACATCGTTTCGATCTTAGCCATTTTATCCAAAACTGTCATATTATCTGCACTCTGCGCAGCTGCGGTAACAGAAAAAGCCAATGTCATCGCTACTGCCAATGCACTACATTTACGAATCATGTTGAATAATCCTCCTCATACTTGTCATTATTTTGTTTTAATTCGCAAAAAATCCGAAAAATCCTGCTTTCTCTCACTTACGCATCAAATTTTTACGTCGATCTGAGCCGATACACCGACACCTTGTACACGTTTGTAGTTCTTCGTCGTGATCGCGTCAACAGGGATCAAGCCCTTGATGCGGAATGTCTTGCCCATGAAGCTGTCTTCGAACTGAAGAGCGGCTTTGGTCTGATCGACGAGTGCCTGCGGGCCCGATACTTGCGCCGCACCGATATAACCTTTTTCACCAACGGTGAGAAGCGGTACGACTTTGGTCGCGTATTCGCTCGAGATACCGTGTTTGACGGTAAGTTTATTGATGAAGGTATTGATCTCACCCGCATACCGATCGACAAGGTATGTAATACCTCCGACTTTGATAAGATCGCCGACGCTGACGGCTTCCCCTGTTTTGTCGGATACTGCCGACATCATCGAAAAGGCGATAAGACTTGCCGCTATGATCTGTTTTGCTTTCATCATGATTCCTCCTTGCGTGCGTTTTGATATCGTTCTGCCAGGATGACTGCCACATATCCATCAACAGGAACAGGCGGCACTTGCATCGAGGTGGGTAATAGCCGCCTCCATCCTGCGGGCGGATTTTCTTTCCAATATCGTTTGCGTGCTTCTTCTGTTGTTTTGTATTCTTCTACAATGAGAGGTTCTACACCGCACTCTGTTCGCAAGCGTTCATACGCGGACTGACTGCCTGTGCCGTTGCCGATGATGACGGGTGCATCGCTGTATTTCCTGCGCGATTCGCTTACCCACGCGCACAGCGTATCGGTCTTGATGACATCCTCCGCGAACGTGCCGTCTTCCGACAAGATCGCGACACCGCATTTGTCTCTGCCGGGATCGATGGCTATGATACTGCCCATCATATCGCCTCCTCTCTTTTTGATTCAATTCGGCGAAGGGGCGGGATTTCCCTTCTATCAGCCGAATAAGAAAGGACTGCCAAGTATCGGCAGTCCTTTTTTCGTTTTCTTAGAAACGGATGTCGAGCGTTGCGGCTGTTCTGCCGTCAAGTTTCGTACCGTCTTGTTTTTCGAAGTCTTGATATACGATGTTGAGCACTGCGTTGTCGCTGACATCATGCGTCAAGCTGTATTCCATGCCTTTGAATCCATCGGCGAACGAGCCTGTGTTAAGGTCGTATGCCATCGAACCGAAGCTGGTGTAAGCACCTTTTTCAACGTCGCGGTATTTTGCCGAAAGGCCTGTCTTTTTGTGGCTGATACCGTAAGCGAGTGCTTTGTCACCGCTTTCGTTTTCTTTGATGAATTCTGCATTCAAGGCGAAGTTATCACCGAGACCGATCTCGGTATTGGCGCCGTAGAATTCTCTGTCGGAATCATCGGCTTTCATATAGTCGAGCGCGATGTCGGCTGCACCGAGTTCTGTCTTGTACTCTGCGCCGAAGAGGGTGTCTTTGTACTCATCGCCGTTGAAGTTCTCGCCATCGTACTTGCCGTAGAATACTTTGAATCCGCCTTTTTGGGCAGCGGCACCGTTGAAGGTGTCATCTATGAGCATGCCTGTACCGAGCTTGAGTTCTTGGCGACCGATCGTGGTATCAAGACCCAACAGCTCGAATCCGAGGTTCGCTGTGTCGAGTACGACGTGTGCGCCGCCTTCGTTATGCGGGGTGTCCCCCGTTGCGATACGACCGCTGAACTTGATGTCGTCGCTGACTTTACCGTCTACGGTAAGACGTGCACGGTAGTCTGTTTTGTCTCCGTTATCTTCAAGCGATGCATAACGGATACGTGCGTCACCGCTTACTTTGATGCGTTCTTGTTCGTCTTTGATCCCGTTTACTTCGTCACGAAGAGAGCCGATCTCGTTCGTGAATTCTACTGCCAAGTCGTCAATGAGTGCTTTTTGCTCATCGCTCGTGTCCGTCTGTTCCATCAAGGTGTCAACGATCTTCGCCATCTCATAGCGCGTCATCGTACGGTCGCCGCCGAAGGTACCGTCTTCATAGCCATCGATAAGGCCTGCGTCTGCAAGGCTCATTACGGCATCATATGCCCAATGGCCTGTCGGTACATCCGCGAAAAGTTCATTCGAGTCTGCCGCGAACGCAGGTACGACAAACGATACCGCAAGCGCGCTGAGTACTGCTGATTTTAATAATCTTTTTTTCATTTTTGAATCCTCCTTGGAATCGATACTGTTCGCAGGTGCACAGCACCAATATGACAATGGCGGATATTCATCGGCAACGAGTGACCGTGTTTCCTCTTGCGTTTGAACATCTGTTTGTCATACTCCTACCGCATTCGGTAGGTATGTATGCGTCTGTCGTATTCCAAAAAGGTCGACTGAACGATCGACATCGTCTGCTGTCGTTTCTTCTGTTTCGTCTGTCCCCTGTCTGCTGTCTGTGTCCTGTGGGGTGACCGTTCAGCCAAGATAGTTATACCATGCGGCGGGCAGTAGGGTCAACGCAAACAATTTTCCATTTTTCAAGCAAAAACAGGGAGTCTGACTTTTGTCAAACTCCCTGTCTGCTTCTGTTTTTATTTTACTTCGATATTGATGCGAAGAGGCCCTACCGTGTAGATGTCTTCTCGCGTATACGCTTGCAAGACGATGTCTCCTTCTGCTCTGTTTACCTTATCCACTGCCGCGTATACTTCAGCGGCGCTCATGACACCGACTGTACCTTGGAGCGGGTCAAACAAGAGTCCGCTTTTGAGTGCGACTTCGTTGACTTTGTGCAGGAATAAGAGGACTGTTTCTTCCGAATTGACACGATCTTCCGCTTTGAACGACTGTTCGTAGACGAGCGTTCCGCGCGGATAGACGAGCTTGTTCGGATAGTGTTCGATGCGAGCGACGACTGCTTCGCCGTAGACACTGTTGCCTGCGGCCGTGACACGCACGATGACGTCATCATTGCTCGTTAAGATGCTGTCCAAAGCTCGATCGTAGTCGTCCTGCGATACCCAGAGGACTTTGAGGTTCTGCTCTTTGATATTGAGACGCTGTAAGATGCTGTTGTTGATCTGATGGATCGCACCTTGAAGTGTCTGTATCGCTTCTTCTTTCGCCAGACCGTGTTTGATGACAGCCGTTGCCAAGACTTCGCCGTTTCTGAACATGATCGCACCTTCGCGAACGTTCTGAAGACCTGCCAAGAGCTGGTTCGATATCGCTTCCAGTTCTTTGACTTCTGTTTCGAGCGTCACTTTTGATGTCGACAAGTCTTCTACACGACGGTCGAGCTCTTGTTTCGTCGTCTCGAGCATCGTCAGCTGTTCTTGTGCTACGCTGTAATCGCCTTGTACTTTGGTCAGCTCTTCTGCCGCACGGTCACGTTCGGCTGTCGCTGTCGCGAGTTCACGTGTAACAAGACCGAGACGCTCCGTCGTTTCTCGGATCTGTACATCGAGCTTGTTGTACTCTTCCATCTGTTTGGCAAGCGCGTCTTGACTGCTCGTCAGTTCCGCGCTTTTTTGTTCGACTTCGTTAGAGAGCGACACGAGCTCGGATTTCAGCTGTTCCATGCCAAAAAGAGCTGTGCGTACATCGCGCGAAACGAATGTCAATATGCTCATCGTCAGCGCAACTGTCAGCGCGCCCGTGATGACGGTAACGACGATGGACGTATGTTTAGGGCGAAGTCCCAGAATGGAAAGACGTTTCTTGCCTATCTTAGAACCTAATCGGTCGCCGCCGAAGGCGATCGCACCGCCCATGATACTCAAAAAGAGGATAAGTGCTATACCGTACATTCCATTCCTCCTTCCCTGTTATTTCGAGGCTCTGCGTATCAGGTAGATACCTGCCAATATGCCGATAAGATTCGGTGTCCATGCCGCAAGCATAGGCGGAATGACTGCGCCTTTGCCGAGTGCGCCCGAGATCATCATGATGGCATAATACATGAAGATGATCGCAACGCTGATACCAAAACCGAGCGCGGAGCTCTTACGCTGCGGCTGCATACCGAGTGGTGTACCGATGAGCGCGAATACGAAGCACGCCATCGGGATCGCGAATCGCTGATGCATCTCAAGTTCGTACTCGCCTGTCGGCACGTACTCTTTTTTGAGCATCTTGATCTGCTGTTTGAGTTCGCGGATGGTCATTTCTTTCGGCTCTTTTTGTTCACGAGACACTTGTTTCGGTGTCTTTTTGATCGGCATCAACTGTTCTTTGAACGTCATCGTACGTTCCGTACCGTCCGGCTCGAAGCTGTAGATCGTTCCGTCGTACATCGTCCATTTGTCAGCTTGCCATTTCGCGCGCGGAGCACTTTCCATGCGCGTCAATTCTTCATTTTCGAATTCTTGGATAGAGATGCCGTGCATCATATTTGTCGTGGCATCGAATTCACGTACATATACGAGTCGTTCCATGTTGCCGTTTTTGACATCTTTGATAACGAGATGTTTCTGCGAACGAGCCGCCATGTTGTTTTTGATCTCGTATTCGAGCGTATCTTGGTAAGCCGTATTCGCTCTCGGAACGACGATCTCGTTGAATCCGACAGTGAATAAGCTGACGATGAAGGCTACGATGAAAACAGGTGTCGTCAAGCGGAAGAAGCTGATACCGCCCGATTTCATCGCGGTGATCTCACTGCTCGACGACAAGCGACCGAATGCCAACAGCGATGCCAGAAGCATCGACATCGGGAATGTCAATACGATAATAGCAGGCAAGCTGAATACAAAGAGCTTCGCAACTGCTGATATCGATGCACCGTATTCGGTGATATATTGCGCGATTCGAAAGAGCGTGCTCGAACCGATGAACACACTGCAGAACGCACAGATACCAAAGACAAACGGTCCCAATAATTCTTTTATAATATACTTATCTAATATTCGCATACCGTTCTCCCTACACACTCATTTTGTGGCGATCACATACTGAAGTTTTCGCCCAGATAGAATTTCCGTGCTATTTCACTTTCGGCGATCGTTTTCGAATCCCCTTCTATCAAGATCTTGCCTTCGCTCAAAATATACGCACGGTCTACGATGCTGAGTGTTTCACGCACGTTATGGTCTGTGATCAATATCCCGATACCGCGCTGTTTCAAGTACGACACGATCGATTGGATGTCTGCGACCGCGATCGGGTCGACACCCGCGAACGGTTCGTCGAGCAGAATGAAGTTCGGCTCAACAGCAAGACATCTGGCGATCTCTACGCGGCGACGTTCCCCGCCCGACAGTTCGCTTCCTTTACGTTTTCTGACGTGCTGGACGTTGAATTCATCTAAGAGACTTTCAAGCTTCGCTTCGCGTTCGTCTTTTGTCATCGCAGTCGTCTCCAAGATAGCGCGGAGGTTGTCTTCTACCGACAATTTGCGGAAGATAGACGCTTCCTGTGCCAGGTATCCGATACCGAGACGCGAACGCAAGTGCATCGGCATACCGGCTACATCTTGATCGCCGACATAGACACTGCCCGCCGACGGCTGCTCGATCCCGACGATCATATAAAACGTCGTCGTTTTGCCGGCACCGTTCGGACCGAGAAGGCCGACGATCTCGCCTTTTTTGACTTGGATGCTGACACCGTCTACTACGTTGCGGTTTTTATACGTTTTGACCAAATTTTCCGTTCTGATAATCATACTTTATTCGTTCCTCTCACCATTAAGAGTTCGCATCATTCGTATCTTTGATCACCAAATGACTGCCGCCTCGCGATTGGAGCTCATTACCGTCGAGAAGGATGGTCAGTTCGTTGCCTTTGAGCTGATTGCCGTTTTGCACCGCTTGCGCGTTGCCTTTTAAGACGATCTTATTTTGACCCGTTTTCTCTCCGTAATAGAATGCTTTGTCGCTCGTTGCCGTCAAGTTGTGCGTCTGGCTGTTGATCTGTACGCCACCTGTTGCTACCGCTTCTTCTTTCGGCATCGAAGCTTCGATACGAGGCGCGGTAAGCGTGCCGTCTGCTGTTACGAGACGAGCGTTACCGTCAGCCACCGCAAATTCTTTATCCGTATAATAGACAAGGCGCGGACCTGTCAAACGGTTGTTTTCTTTTGTAAGGTCAACGTTGCCCGTTGCCGTGAATACGGTCTCGTTGGCAATATTGACTTGGTTCGCCTTGAGCGTCGCACCTTCTTGATGCATAACGACACCGCCCGAGACAGTACCTTCTTTTGCTTTCATATTATAAACAGCATGTGCGCCCTGCACTTTTGCAGTGCCCTGCACGATCACGACATGGCCGTTCGCTCTGAGCACACCTTTTTTCGAATCATATTCGATGCTGTCGGCTTTCATATCAACAGGAGCATCTACCGCACCGACGATCGGCATCGCCGCCATCAGTGTAAGCATCATACCTATACCGGCTGCTTTCCATTTCATTCGTGTCACTCTCCTATCTGAATCGCGTGTGCATTGCCGTCAACACGGATCTTACCGCTCGTCTGGTCGGCGATCATGTGGTCGCCCGTTACGAGATATCCGTCTTTTTTGACTTCGACATTGCCATCGCAATAGAGATGTTTTTTCTTACCGTCATATCTTGCCGTATCGGCTTTCAAAAGTCCGCCGTCCGACTGGGTTGCTTCGATAGCACCATCCATCGTGATGATGTTTTCTTTCTGATCGTACGACGCTTCTTGTGCTACCAATTTGGTGACTGTTCCATCTTCACGATAGAATGCACCTTTCATATCTTTCATCACAACGACATTCGACTGAAGATCGATCTGCATCGTCTCGGCCGTTACTTCCCAAATGAGTTTGCCGTTTTTTTCTTCTTTTAAAACATTACCACTGTAAGACATCATTCGGTCGGGTACCTGTTCTTTTACCTTCTGCGTAATATCGGGACCTTCGTCCGAGATATACCAGATGAACCCACCGATCAAAACAGCAAACAGCGCAATGACTGCCATAATTTTCTTGTTCATGATCGCGCTCCTTTACTGCTTCTTTTACTGTGCCTTCAGTGCTTTTTCATCCGCTTTTTCGATCGGTGTATTCCAGCGTCTCTGGAACCAAAGCCAATTCTGCGGATATGCACGGATCACATCTTCGATGATCTTTGTCATTCGTTTCGTATTTTCGTAGAGGTCTCTTTCTTCGTCACCTGTTGCTTGGAGCTGTACAGGCGGCTGAATGAGCATCTGATGACCGCCTTCGGGTTTACGCACGATGAAGATCGGGATGACCGGAGAACGGAATCGTTTCGCAAATACAGCAGGCCCTAACGGAGTCGATGCCATTTCGCCCAAAAATTCGATGAACGCACCGCTTCTGCCTGCGTCTTGGTCGGCAAGGAATCCGAGGATCTTGCCTTTTTTGAGTGCTTTGGCCGCAGCGACGAGCTCAGTCGTGCCGCGCGAGAATACTTCTACGCCGACCATTTCGCGATACTCGTTGAGTATCTTCGTATGCTGGTCGTTCGGCTGACGTTTTACGACTGTCGTGACGGGGAATCCTTCCATCGCCAATCGTGCCGCCATCCATTCCCAGTTACCGATATGCGCTGTGAGCACGACGATGCCGTGGCCTTCTTTGAGTGCGTCGGCAACGTATTCGGGATGATCCATCTCGACATATTTGGAGATGTTGTCTTTGTTCAGACGAGGCATCCACATCATTTCAAGGAAGCTTTGTCCCATATGATGACAGAGTTTCATCGTCATTTTTTTAGCTTCGTCTTCCGAATATCCCATGCCGCGGCGCATATGCGCGATCGACAGGTTACGTTGTTTTTTGACGATATGATAATAGAGCGTACCGAGGCCTTTACCGATGGGAGCAAGTGCTCCGTACGGCAAACAGCATACCAGCTTACTCATTGTTTTCAATAAACGGTACTGCATGATATCCACCTTTTCCGAGTTATTGCGCCGTACCTTCAGGCGCATCGTCACGGTATTTTGCGACGAGCGTTTCAAAACGGTCTTGTGCTTTCAAGATCATTTCGACGATCTCACGCACCGCACCGCGTCCGCCTTCTTTTTCGGAGACGTACACAGCGGCTGATTTGACTTCCGCTACCGCGTTGGCTACCGCGCAAGGCAGTCCGACACGGTTCATGACGGGAATATCTATGAGGTCATCACCGATATAGCAGACTTCTTCTGCTTTGAGGTCATGTTTGGCCAAAAGATCGGCAAGTGCCGCTTTTTTGCTCATACTGCCTTGATATACATCATCTATCTTGAGTTCCGCACTGCGAAGACGCACGATATCGCTCGTGCGGCCTGTTATCACAGCGACTTTGTGTCCTGCTTGACGAAAGAGCGAGATGCCCATACCGTCTTGTACGTTGAATTGCTTGAACAGTTCGCCTTCGTTGCCGAAGAATATCTGACCGTTCGTCAATACACCATCAACGTCTAAGATGAGCATTTTGACTCGTTTGATGCGTTCGTTCATCATACCACTCCCTGACGGAGAAGGTCAGTCAAGTGAAGGATGCCGATGGCACGGAATTTCTCATCGACGACAGGAAGGACGGTGATCGGTCTCGGCTGGTGTTTTTCCATGATATGGAGTGCTTCTGCCGCCAATTTGTCCTTGGTGATCGTTTTCGGTGTGCGCGTCATGATGCGGCTGACCGGATAGTCGAGGAATTCGTGGCCTTTGGCAAGACCGCGACGGATGTCACCGTCGGTGATGATACCGAGAAGATAGCCGTCACTACTTACGACAGATGCCGCACCGAGACCTTTTGCCGTCATGGTGAAGAGTGCCGTTTTGACCGACTGGTCTTCTGTTACTTTCGGATTGTCTTCGCCTGCGTGCATGACTTTTTCTACTGTCAGGAGCAGTTTGCGTCCGAGCGAACCGCCCGGATGGAAGAGTGCGAAGTCGGACGGCGTGAAGTTGCGTTCCGACAAGAGTGCGACTGCGAGCGCGTCGCCCATGGCAAGTGCCGCTGTCGTAGATGCGGTCGGTGCCAATCCGAGCGGACAAGCTTCGCGTTCTACGCCTGCATTCAAGAATACTTCTGCATTTTTGACGAGCGTGGAGCTCTCTACACCGCAGAGCGCGATGATCTTCGCGCCGATGCGTTTGATGCTCGGCAGGATGTTGAGGATCTCGCCCGTTTCACCGCTGTTGGAGAGCGCGAGTACAACGTCGTCTGCCGTTACCATACCGAGGTCGCCGTGGATACCTTCCGCCGGATGGAGGAAGAACGACGGCGTGCCTGTGCTGGCAAGTGTTGCTGTGATCTTTTTGCCGATGATGCCCGATTTGCCCATGC
Organism: Selenomonadales bacterium; assembly: GCA_017390595.1. GTDB lineage: Bacteria > Bacillota > Negativicutes > RGIG982 > RGIG982 > RGIG982. Next base: position 13,203 of record JAFPBC010000251.1, read on the forward strand.
CTGTTACGACGACACGACCGCGACAGTCGAGTATCATTTTAACGGCATCGACGAAATGTGCATCGATACGGTCAAGGAGCGAAAGGATCGCATCCGATTCTATTTTGAGTACTTGTTTGGCTTGTTCAATCATCATAGGATGGCCTCCGTCTTATTTATGGCGACGAACAACTGCATCGATCGCCAATACGTCTTTTAATACATCTTCAAGCTGGTCAACGGCGAGCATATTCGGGCCGTCGCAGAGCGCTTCTTCCGGTTTGTCATGGATCTCCATGAAAAGTCCGTCGATGCCCGTTGCTACTGCCGCACGAGTGAGCGTGCTGACGAACTGACGCTGACCGCTCGAGCACGTACCACCGCCGCCGGGGAGCTGTACGCTGTGCGTTGCGTCAAAGATAACGGGATAACCGCATTCACGCATGATAGCGAGACCGCGCATATCAACGACAAGGTTGTGGTAGCCGAAGGACGCGCCGCGTTCGGTGAGCATGATGTTTTCTGCACCTGCATGTTTCAATTTGTCAACGACGTTTTTCATGTCGTCGGGTGCAAGGAACTGACCTTTTTTGACATTGACGACACAACCGCTTTTCGCGACTGTTTCGAGAAGGTCTGTCTGACGGCAAAGGAATGCCGGGATCTGCAT
>JAFPBC010000252.1 GCA_017390595.1 Selenomonadales bacterium
CAAGCACTCGCGCGTCTCGTCAAAGACTTCTCCGATGTAGAGATCGTATTCCCGATGCACAAAAATCCACTCGTACGCGAAGTCGTAGCCGAAGAACTCGGTGGAGTTGAGCGTGTCCACCTCATCGACCCGCTCGACTATGAGCCGTTTGCCAACCTCTTGGCACGCTCGTACCTCGTTCTTACCGACTCGGGCGGTATCCAGGAAGAAGCACCTGCCCTCGGCAAACCTGTCCTCGTCCTTCGCGATACGACAGAGCGTCCCGAAGCCATCGAAGCAGGTACGGTCAAACTCATCGGCACAGATCAGGAACGTGTATACAGCGAAGCACACCTGCTTCTCTCCGACCGCGAAGCATACCTTGCGATGGCCGAAGCGTGCAACCCGTATGGTGACGGACTTGCTTCCGAGCGTATCGTACAGGCGATCTTGTGGGATCAAGACAACTCGCGTCCGCGTCCCGAACGATTCGAATAAGATAGCAAAAGACCTTCTGATATCGGAAGGTCTTTTTTTTATACAACAAGTAAATATAAATGAATCATTTGTAAAAATTGACTAAATATGCTAAAATGACTGTAAAGAAAAAAGTACCAATAACAAACAGGAATTGATTGCATAAGGGAATGAAATGTGATAGAATTGATTTAACGTATTTTGTATATTGTATACAAAATACAACGATAAAAAAGAAAAACTGTAATGTATACAATATCAAATGGTGAAAAAGGATTGAAAATAAACAATCCATATGATATCATAAGGGAAACTTATACATAAATCTGGTAAAAATATTTATCGGAGAAGAAAGTAAGCTTCCTGAAAACCGCAGTTGTTTTTCTGACAAAAAAAGAGAAAAAATAGATATGCACAAGGAATCTTTCTTTTTTTGTTAGAAATATAAAAATAATTCAAAAAATTTTATTTGAGCTGTTCTTTTTGATAGAAGAGCAGAAAAGAATGGCATACTAAGAAACGTGACCGTAGATGGATGAACATGCAAGTGATGGGAGTGATTGATGATGAAACAAAATGATCGCTCGCTGATGCAGGCTTTGTCGATCGCGACGGGGCTGGGGATCGAGGCGGCCGCTTTGATCGCAGTCGGTGTCGGGCTTGGCAGAGGGGCTGACTGCCTTTTGGGGGCGGAGCCGTTCGGTACGGTGATGGGTGTGCTGTTGGGCGTCGGATGTGCGATGCGCAGTGTTTACTGTCGCGTGATGAGGCTCAAGTAGCAGGAGATATGTATGAGAGAATTCAGACAAGAGGTAAGAGGTACCCTGATAGGCGTCGCGCTTTATTGGCTTGTCGGAAGCGGGATATTCTATATGATAGGACTTACCGCGTGGCCGGCGGGTTTTGCGCTCGGGTGCGCGAGCGGTGCGGTGCATTATATATTGCTTGCGATGCGTCTCAGCCGCGCGGCAGAGATGAGTGCAGAGAAGGCGATGATGTTCATGCGAGTGGGATTTATCCTCAGGTTCGTGTTCGTTGCCTTGGTGCTTGTGTTCGCATCGCAGGTGTCGCGTGTTTTCTTCGCGTCGTGTGCTGTCGGTGTCATCGGTCTGTATGCGGTACAGACGACGAGAGCGCTGGCAAACGGGGTGCGCTCGTTGAATAAAAATTAGCTTATTATCGTCATATATATGGCGTGAATAACAAATAAGAAAGAAAGGAGTGGTGATATGGGGCATAGTGGTACAGAACATATCGGGAGTCATGATCTGATAGAAGTGATGGGTCTGACGTTTCATCTCGATACGCTCATTATGACGTGGATCACGATGGGTATCGTGATCGTGATAGCGGTCTTGGCGACGAGGCGTTTGTCGATCGTGCCGCACGGCTGGCAGACGATCCTGGAGATGATCGTGACAGCTCTCTTGGGGCAGATCGAATCGACGATGGGGCCGAGAGGTAAGAAGCTGGCACCGCTCTTCATTACACTGTTCTTATTTTTGCTGATAGCCAACTGGTTGGGTCTTGTGCCGACGTTCAAGTCGCCTACGGCGGATCTGAATACGACGCTCGGTATGGCACTCATGGTCGTTATCATGCTTCACAGCTTGGGTCTGATGTACAAGCGCGGGGAACACTTAAAGAGCTTCTTCAAGCCGTTCGCTCCGTTTGTCGTTATCAAGGTAGTCGAAGAGATCGCCAAGCCGATCACGCTTTCGTTCCGTCTGTTCGGTAATATCTTGGCAGGGGAAGTACTTATCATCATCTTGGGGCTGTTGGTTCCGATGTGGTTCCCCGTTCCGAATGTCGTATGGCTCGCGTTCAGCGTATTCGTCGGTGCGGTCCAGGCATTCATCTTCACGATGCTGTCGATGTCTTATATCGGCGAAGCGATCAGTGAAGAACATTGATAAGAAAATGATATTTGAAGGGAAATAAAGGAGGATTTTATTTATGGAAATGATGGTAGTAGCCGCTTTGATCGGTGCAGGTATTGCAGCAGGTTTGGCCGCAGTTGGTGCGGGTATCGGTAATGGTCTTGTTACGTCTAAGTTCTTGGAAGGTATCGCTCGTCAGCCGGAAGCGAAAGGTACGCTTCTTGTGAATATGCTTATCTCAGTCGGTTTGATCGAGGCCGTTCCTATTATCGCTGTCGTTATCGCGATCATTTTGCTCTATGCGAATCCGTTTATCTAAGGAGCAAAGTGGGCGTACGTAACGCCTGATGACAGGAGGTGCGGTAATTGGTAGAGATCAATGCGACATTGGTCGCGCAAGTAATAAACTTTTTGATTCTGGTAGTGATCTTGACGAAGGTCGCCTATAAGCCTTTGATGAAGATACTGGAAGAACGTCGCGCCGCGATCGAAGGCAGTATTGCTTCGGCGCAAAAAGAGCGCGAAGAAGCAGAAGCGATGAAAGCCGAGTACAAAGCGCAGTTGGCACAGGCTCGTGCCGAAGCGCAGGCGATCGTTGCGAAAGCGGAGCGTACGGCAAAAGAAAGCCGTGACGCGATCCTCGCAGATGCGAAACGTGAGCAGGCTCGTATGCTCGCGTCGGCAAGAGAGGAGATCGCGCTCGAAAAACAGAGAGCGCTCGCCGAGCTTCGTCGTGAAGTGGTGACGCTTTCGACGCTGGCGGCATCGAAGGTGCTCGCCGAGAATCTTGACGCGCAGAAAAACAGTGCGCTTGTAGAGCGTTTCATCGATGAGCTCGACAAGGATGGATCGGGTGGTCTGCCATGCTAAAAAATCCGATCGCGATGAAGTATGCACAGGCTATCTTTGAGTTGGCAGAAGACGCGCAGGCGGTAGATGAAGTCGGCAGAGACCTTACCTTAGTCGCCGATACGATCGAAGGCCAGCGCGACTTGGCGATATTTCTCGAGCATCCGAGTACGCCGCGCGATGCGAAAAAAGAAGTCATAAAAGAGATATTCGCTCGCGAGGTGGGCGAATTGACGCAGAAGATTCTCTTATATCTTATCGATAAACGACGTGAGACGATGATAGCAGATATCGTCCTCGCGTACAAAGATCTGACGTATGAAGCGCGCGGTATCGTCGAAGCGCACGTTCGCTCGGCGATGGCTCTTACGGAGAGCGAGGCGGCGCGTCTTACGCAGGCACTCAAAAAACGCAGTGGAAAAGAAGTCGTTCTGACGCAGTCGATCGACCCGTCGCTTCTCGGCGGTCTCGTCGTGCAGATGGGCGATACGCTTCTTGACGGCAGCGTGAAACGGCAGCTCGCAGAGATGAAGGATGCTCTGATGCAGGCCGACTTTGGCAAAAGTGGGGTGACAGATGAATTATGAAAATGAGACCGGAAGAAATAACGGCTATCATAAAACAGCAGATACAGAATTATCAAGTAAACCTGAACGTAGATGACGTGGGTACGGTCATCGAGGTCGGTGACGGCATCGCGCGTATCCACGGCCTCGAAAAAGCCATGGCAGGCGAACTTCTCGCCTTCGAAGGCGGCGTCTACGGGATGGTACAGAACCTTGAACAAGACAATATCGGGGGCGTAATCCTCGGCGGCGATACGATCATCAAAGAAGGTGCGACTGTCAGACGTACGGGTCGTATCATGGAAGTGCCTGTCGGCGAAGCGATGATCGGTCGTGTCGTCAATGCGCTCGGTCAGCCGATCGACGGCAAAGGCGCGATCGAAACGATCGAGACGCGTCCTGTCGAATATCCCGCACCGGGCATCGCAGACCGTCAGTCGGTAAAAGAACCGCTCCAGACGGGTCTCAAGGCGATCGACGCACTCGTGCCGATCGGTCGTGGTCAGCGTGAGCTCATCATCGGCGACCGCGGTACGGGCAAAACGGCTATCGCAGTCGATACGATCATCAATCAGAAAGGCAAAGACGTTATCTGTATTTACGTTGCCATCGGGCAGAAAGCTTCGACCGTTGCACGTGTCGTAAAATCGCTCGAAGAACGCGGTGCGATGGATTACACCATCGTCGTTGCGGCAACAGCATCGGACAGCGCGCCGCTCCAGTACCTTGCACCGTACTCGGGCGTTGCCATCGGTGAATACTTCATGCGTAAGGGCGGTCACGTTCTCTGTGTATACGACGACCTTTCCAAACACGCGGCAGCATATCGTGCCATGTCGCTTCTTCTCCGTCGTCCGCCGGGACGTGAAGCATACCCGGGCGACGTATTCTACTTGCACTCTCGCCTCTTAGAGCGTGCGGCAAAACTCTCCGATGAGCTCGGCGGCGGCTCCATCACGGCGCTTCCAATCATCGAGACGCTCGCAGGTGACGTATCGGCATATATCCCGACGAACGTCATCTCCATCACAGACGGTCAGATCATCTTGGAGACCGAAGCCTTCAATGCAGGTCTTCGTCCTGCTATCAACGCGGGTCTCTCCGTATCGCGTGTCGGCGGCTCCGCGCAGGTAAAAGCGATGAAACAAGTCGTCGGTCGTCTCCGTCTCGACCTTGCACAGTATCGCGAGCTTGCGGCATTCGCGCAGTTCGGCTCCGACCTTGACGCGGCAACGAAAGCACAGCTCGAACGCGGCGCGCGCATGACCGAGATCTTGAAACAAGTACAATACGCACCGATGCCTGTTGAAGAACAAGTATTGGTACTCTACGCGGCGACGAAAGGTATGCTCGACGATGTAGCACTCCATGATGTCGTCACGTTCGAAAAAGAATATCTTGCTTACATGAGAGCGAACTATGCGGAGATCGCGCAGAAAATAGCCGACGAGAAAAAACTCGACGCATCGCTCGAAGAAGCCATCATAAAAGCTGCCAACGAATTCAAAGAAATGTTCTTGGCAGGTGATAAATCGAGAGCGAAGGGGTGATCTGAATGCCCAGCGCACAAGATATCAAACGGCGCATCAAGGGCGTCGTCAGCACGCAGCAGATCACCAAGGCCATGAAAATGGTCGCCACGGCTCGTCTTCGTCGTGCGCAGGAAATGGCAGGCGCAAGCGTGCCGTATGCCGAAAAGATTCGCTCGGTTCTCGCAAGCCTCGCCGCATCGAATGCTTCGGCATCGCATCCTTTGATGGAAAACCGCGGCGAAGAGAAAAAACTGTACGTCGTCTTATCGGCCGATAAAGGCCTTGCGGGCGCGTATATGTCGAACCTCGTCAAAACAGTCGTACCCGAGATTACGACAGCAACACCGCTCGTCTTAGTCGGACGCAGATGTGCAGACTACTTCAAACGGCGTGAATATAGCGTCGTTCACTCGCATATCGGATTCAGCGAAAAGCCGAACTACGACCATGCGCGAATGATTGCCAAAGAGATCACACACCTGTTCCTTACGGGTGAGTGCAACCAGATATATCTGGCATACACCAAATTCTATTCGCCCATCAAAGTCGAGCCGACAGTCGTCAAACTGCTGCCGCTCGATGACGTACTTGCCGATGCGAAAGAAAAAGCAAAGGGCGAATACCTGTTTGAGCCGTCGCCCGAAGATGTGCTTGCAGTCCTCTTGCCGAAATATCTCGAGATGACCGTCTACGCGGCACTTCTCCAGTCGGCGGCAAGCGAACTCGGCGCGCGTATGACAGCCATGGGCTCGGCAACAGACAACGCGGAAGAACTGATCTCGCAGTTGACACTCTACTATAACCAAGTACGCCAAGCCGCGATCACGAACGAGATATCCGAGATCGTCGGCGGTGCGGACGCACTCAAGTAAGGAGGGATTACGCGAATGACTATGGGAAAAATCGTGCAGGTAGTCGGACCTGTCGTTGACATCGAATTTCAAGGACAGGAACTTCCCGCTATCTACAACGCGATCGTAATAGAAGACAAAAACGAACAGCGCGACATCAAGCTGACAGTCGAAGTCATGCAGCATTTGGGCGACCACGTCGTCCGTGCCGTAGCCATGTCGTCCACAGACGGCCTGCGCCGCGGTATGGCAGCACGCGATACCGGCGCGCCGATCAAAGTACCTGTCGGCGACGGTACGCTCGGCAGAGTATTCAACGTGCTCGGTGAAGCCGTAGACAATGACCCCGCCGAAGTAAAAGCCTCGGACTATTGGCCGATCCACAGGCCCGCTCCGACATTCGAAGAACAAGAAACGACGACCGAGATCATGGAAACAGGCATCAAAGTCGTCGACCTCATCGCACCGTACGCACAAGGCGGTAAAATAGGTCTTTTCGGTGGTGCGGGCGTAGGCAAAACAGTCCTCATCATGGAACTCATCCATAACATCGCCACGGCACACGGCGGTTACTCCGTATTCGCGGGTGTCGGCGAACGTACTCGCGAAGGCAACGACCTTTGGAACGAAATGAAAGAATCGGGCGTTATCGACAAGACCGCCCTCGTATACGGACAGATGAACGAACCGCCGGGAGCCAGAATGCGCGTCGGCCTCACAGGCCTCACCATGGCAGAATACTTCCGTGACGTCGCGGGACAGGACGTGCTCCTTTTCATCGACAACATCTTCCGCTTCATCCAGGCAGGCTCGGAAGTATCCGCGCTCCTCGGCCGTATGCCGTCTGCCGTAGGGTATCAGCCGACACTCGCCAACGACGTCGGTGCGCTCCAGGAACGCATCACCTCGACGAAAAAAGGCTCCATCACCTCCGTACAGGCAGTCTACGTTCCTGCCGACGACCTTACCGACCCTGCACCTGCGGCAACATTTGCCCATCTCGATGCAACGACGGTACTGTCGCGTAAGATCGTAGAACTCGGCATCTATCCGGCAGTCGACCCGCTCGACTCCACCTCGCGTATCATGGACCCCAACATCATCGGTGAAGAACACTATTCCGTCGCTCGTGGTGTACAGGAGATCCTCCAGAGATACAAAGAGCTCCAAGACATCATCGCCATCCTCGGTATGGAAGAACTCTCCGACGAAGACCGCCTGACCGTAGACAGAGCGCGCAAGATACAGCGTTTCCTCAGCCAGCCGTTCTCCGTTGCCGAAGCCTTCACAGGCATGCAGGGTAAATACGTACCGCTCAAAGACACCATTCGCGGATTCAAAGAAATTCTCGAAGGCAAACATGACGACCTCCCCGAAGCTGCCTTCTATATGGTAGGTACCATTGAAGAAGCAGTAGAAAAGGCAAAATCGCTGAAGGGGGAATAACGTATGGCGAATACATTCCGCGTTGATATCGTCGCGCCGCAAGGTATCATCTACTCGGCAGACAGCAGTTTTGTCCTTGCAAGAACCACAGGCGGCGATATCGGAGTGCTCAGAGGGCATACGCCCCTCATCGGCGCGCTCAAAATACACCCCGTTACCATTCGCACCGAAAACGGTGACGAAATATTTGCCGTAAGCGGCGGCTTCTTAGAAGTACAGCCCGATAAAGTCACCATCCTTGCCACCTCGGCAGAACGACCTGAGGCGATCGACACAGACCGCGCGAAAGACTCCCTCGCCCGTGCCGAAAAACGCCTCGCCGAACGGCAGGAAGGTCTTGACATAGCCAGAGCACAGGCATCCTTAGAACGTGCGAAAATGAGACTCCTCGTAAAAGAAAAATATGTGAGATGACAAAAGCGAGATAAGCTCCTTGTGACTTATCTCGCTTTTGTCGTTTGGTGATGTCTTGCGAAATGAGGTATGCAATTGACCGTGCTGTGATACTGCCGTATAATTGATAACAGAAGCAGTATGGAACGGAATTTGAAGAAAAGAGGAGGTAATATCATGATCTTTGGCAAGAAGTGGAGCAAAAAGCGATTATATCAAAAACTGTGCCACGGCGGTATTATCGGATGCTTATTGATGTCATTGACAGGTGTCGGAGGAGAGATGAGCGCGGCAGAAGCGAATCGCGGTGATATACAAGACCTTGCCGCGTTTAATCGCGTTGCGGCAGGTGTTTGGGGAGATATCGATACAGATGCTTGTGAAGCCCCGCCGTTTAAGCAATTCAAGTATTATGAATTCGCTGACGGAAAGTTTCGCTATGGACAAAGCAAGCTCTTTGATGATTCTGAGTTTATGATGATCGATCAGTTTTCTCATGCTGTCTATCCGCATATAACGCATCATAATGAGTATGGGCATGAAGTGTGGGCAGAACTGTATTTTTTGCAAAATGCTTTTTTTGAACTGGATTCTCCTGCCAATATATTTGTCTATATGGGGA
>JAFPBC010000253.1 GCA_017390595.1 Selenomonadales bacterium
AACGCACTTGTCGGGCCGTGCCACAATTCCAACACCGCATCTTTTTCGCGAAGCGGATATACGGGAGCGATCTCCGTCGTATCGAACTTATTATCACCATATGCCGCCATGACACAAGCATCGATCTCATCTTGCGTATAATCGACCAAGAATCTGCTCAATACCTGTTTTGCTCTGTCTTGATACGATATGTTTGTCAATCCTGACAAAAACGCTTCATCGATCGTCGGGATCTCTGTCGGTACGAAAAGACCACCGTTTGCCGACAGACCTTGGATGATCGCTTCCGCCGACTTGATATTTTCACTGCCACCACGCGTACTTACATAATTCATCTATATTCCTCCCACAATAATTCCATCATTGATATTACTCTGCCATCGGTCGACTGATCGATACGAGCGTTCCGTTCGCCGCCCGCACAAGTTCATTGGGTGCTACGATAAGTTGTGCACCGCGGATACCCGCACTGACAGCGATCACATCCCATTCTGTAATAGATGTATCGAAATAAATAGGATACGGTTTTTTTACACCGAGTGGCGATACACCGCCTCGGATATATCCCGTTAATCCTTGTACCTCTTTTAATTGTACCATTTCGACACGCTTATTGCCACTTGCTTGCGCCAATGCCTTGAGGTCAAGTTCTCCGGAACCGGGTATGCAAGCCATTACAACGCCTGTTTTATCACCACGGGCAACAAGCGTCTTGAATACCTGGTCAAGTGGCATCCCGATCTTCGACGCGACATTGTCTGCCCGAAGATTATCGGGATCTACCTTGTATTCTTTTATCTGATATGTAATTTTGTGCGTATCAAGTATCCTTGCCGCATTCGTCTTTTTCATGATATTTCACACTTTCTGTCCGATTCCTGTCATAGAAGTATTTTATCACTTTTTTACCGAATGTTTCAAGCAAAAATACAAATGTATACCGAAAATCAACAAATTCTTTTTCCCGACTACAAAAAATTTCTGCTTGATGCGTACTATCTCTCCAAAATCGTGTATAATTGAACCATGATCTAATAATAAGGAAGGTGCTATCATGCTCAAACTTGCACTTGGGCAATTCGAAATCATTCCCGGTCGCCCGGATCTCAATACAAAGACAATGCTCGATATGATACAAGAAGCCAAAGAGGCTCACGTAGATATGCTCATTTTTCCTGCGCTTTCTGTATCGGGTCAGCTTCTCTCCGATACCTGGAAACAGACCGACTTCGTTCGTGATTGCGTCTCCTACGGTCAAGATATCATCGATGCGTCAGACGATATCTGCATCGTATTCGGCAATGTAGCCATTGACGAAACAGAACCGACTCGACTCTATAACGCACTTTTCGTTTCACAGAATGGTACACTTCAACACGCACCCGATTCTCCGTATCCGTTCTCTATCAAAGCAGAATCGCAAACAAGTAGTGGGTTTGATGAAGCCCGTTATTTCACAAGTCTCGAAACGATCGTCAGCGAACGTGGTGCTAATATTTCCGACTTTTTAGAACCGATCCCCGTTGTATTCGGCGATAAAACATATACGCTCGGATGCAGTATCGGTGATACGAATATCCTTCGTATCATCGAAGCAGATATCCACATCACGATCGACTCTACCCCCTTCGTTACAGGAAGCCAAACACACAAACATGCGACCTTCTCCGAACTGACTGTCGATACAAAGACCCCGTTCGTCTATGTTAATGCGGCAGGTATCCAAAACAGCGGTAAAACGATCTATCTGTTTGACGGTATCAGTAGCATCTATGACAGAGATGGTCAACCGCTCACGATCTGCGAACCGTTCGTCAGCACGTTGCAAATAGCAGAATTGAATATAAACGGCGAGAACTCGCATATCGCACCGCCTCCGACTACTCGTCCGATCGCTCAGATACACAAGGCTCTTCGATACGGCGTGAAAAAAT
>JAFPBC010000254.1 GCA_017390595.1 Selenomonadales bacterium
CGCTTCGTATTCTGTGCGGAACGCACCGTATGCTTCTTGTACCTGTCGGTCGATACCGCGTGCTTCGCCATAGATATCGCGGCCTTGCAGGATAGCAAGAAGCGGATTGGCAAGCTCGTCCATCGTATCGCAGTAACGGAGGCTTGCGGTAAGGGCGGTGTCGAGTTTTGCCGTCAGCTCGCGTGCGTCGTCCGGCACTTCGAGCGAGCGGACACGACTGCGAAGCGATTCGCGTTTGTCACGCGCGACGGCAACGGCTACACGATACGACTCGCTCGAGACAGACCCTTCGCGCGCTCTCTCGAGCATCGAAGAGAGGGCACCTTTTTCGGCATCGTATTTTTCTATGATGTCGTCCATCTCAGCCATGTATGCTTTTCGCATCGCCAGCTGTTTCAGTCGCTCTTCTTCGAGCTTGCGTTCCGTTTCCATCATCTCATAGAGCGGTGCTACGGCACGCGACAGGCTCGGCATCTTCGCAAACTGTGCATCGAGCGCGATATCACGGCAGAGAGCGTCGGCTTCTTTTGCCCATTCGGCTACCATCTGACTGCCTTGTGTCGGGTCGGTCGAGAGCGGTTCACGACAGAATACTTCTATCTGCGACAATATCTGCTCTTCGAGTATCAACAGGCGGGCGACCTTCGTCTGTTCGTCGGAAAGACTGCTCGGCGCACGAAGCTCTGCCTGTTCTGTCTTTATCTTCTGTACGACTTCGAGACGCTTGAGCAGGTGGCTCGCGATCTGCGTACGGTTCTTTTCGTCGAGTCTGTCCATCTGACGAAGGACGTCTTCGTTGATGGCAGTCATATCGGCACAGACAGTCACCATGCGGGCTTGGTATTCGTCCTCGCGCATCTGCGACGAGAAGAACCAGCTCGACAAGACGGCTATCAATATCACGAATATCGCGCCGAAGATGAGCGGTCTGCGATTTTTCTGATACCAGCTTTTCTGCGGTTCATCATCGTAGTCGACCTCCTCGCGCACGAGTTCGGCGGGCGGCGGAAGAACGATCTTCTGCGTGGCGCAAAGGTCATCTTCGACCGCAGGCTCTACTGCCGCTTTTGCCAGCATCGCACCGCACATCGTGCAGAATCGACTCTCTTCCGCATGCGGCTCTCCACAGGCAGGGCATATCACTTGGCGCGCACCGCACGACGGACAAAACTGTGCCCCTTCGCCAAGTTCGGTATTACAACATTTGCAACGATTCATCATCAGCACCATCATTTCTGTCAGGATACCTTTATTGTAGCGTATTTTCGCATCTTCGACAAGAAATACCGCAGTATAAAAAAGGGCAGTTCCGACCTGCTCCCTCAAATGATATATAACAAAAAAGGCTTCCGAATCTTCGGAAGCCTTGACTTATCATGTGGAGCCGATTATAGGACTCGAACCTACGACCTGCTCATTACGAATGAGCTGCTCTACCAACTGAGCTAAATCGGCGCTACTTGATTATAATAAACGATATTCGCGAAAAATGCAAGTGTTTTTCACGAAAAAATTTCACTTTTTTCATTTTTTATCTTGCGATATGTTTTGTGTGTTCTTCTCGGATACGCTCGGCGAGTGCAGTGGTATCTGTTTCACTGCCGACAGGCAGAAGGAGTGCATGGATGAGCGTATAGTACGGCGGGAGCGCGCCTTGCGACCAGCAGAGGTCGATACCGAATTGGTCGGCGGTGATGGCTGTCAGATCGAAGCCGAACGCATCGAGCGAGTAGCGCATCTTATCGGGATAGATACATTCCTTGCCTTCCGCCCGCGCGCACGTATCGCAATAGTGACAACCGCCCGACGACAGCGCACAGCTTCCCGCGTTCTCGCTCTCTACGACAAGGAGCGTCTCTTCAAGGGCACGTTTTTCTTTAAACAGCGTATCCCACGTGACCGACTTCACCTTCTCGGGCGTATCGGCAGAGGCAATCGTTGCTTCATCGTATGTCATCTTCAGCCCCACGAGACAGACACGGTCGTATTTCGCAAGGAAGTCACCCACCGCAAACGACAGGGACGGGCACGACCATCTCGTATCGTAGTTGGGGCACGCACGGCAATATGCCATGAACTTATCGATATCTTGATACTTCGCGATAAAATCTGCCATCGCGATGTCTTGTTGGTATAACTGCGTTTGATACATCATCATCGCCGCCTTTCTCTGTCTCCATCATAGCACAACCGCCCGCGAAAAGAAAACTTTTCCTTGCATTTCCATCTTGAATAGAGTATGATGATAGCAGGGATTAGCACTCAACGACAGAGAGTGCTAATAATTCTTTTTTAACAGAAAGGAGCCTATCACATGGCAGTAGAAACGAGAGAGTTTCAGACAGAAACGAAAAAGATTCTGGATATGATGATCCATTCCATTTATACGAACAAAGAGATATTCCTTCGCGAGTTGATATCCAACGCGTCGGATGCCATCGACAAGCTGAAGTTCGCCGCCTTGACCGAGCCCGAGCTGATGGACGATGCCGAACGCGAGATCTACCTTATCCCCGATGTCGCATCGCGTACGCTCACCATCGCCGACAACGGTATCGGCATGACGTACGAGGAAGTGTGTGACAACATCGGTACCATCGCGAGATCGGGAACGAAAGCATTCCTCGAAAAATTGCAGGAGGCAGGCGAAGCACAGGACAAAGACCTCATCGGTCAGTTCGGTGTCGGCTTCTACTCGGCATTCATGGTCGCCGATAAAGTCACGCTCCTCACACGTTCCG
>JAFPBC010000255.1 GCA_017390595.1 Selenomonadales bacterium
CCTCTGTCAGAACGAACCGCAAAAAGAGCGCGCCGTCATGCCATACCTCCGCCCGCCATCCGCCGTCATCGGCAGACAGTCTGACTTCGCTCGAAGCCATACAGACGGACGGCACCATCATCAAAAGGCAGATGACTGTGACCATGAGCCGTCGTTTCATATCGCTTCCTCCCCGTACGTTTTTCTTACTATGTACGGAGAACCATATTTTTATGCGTCTTTCTCGACAAGAAGCGCAACGGCATACGATGCCATGCCTTCTTTCGTCCCTGCGAATCCGAGGCCTTCCGTCGTCGTTGCTTTCACACCGACTTGACCGACTTCGATACCGAGCGCATCGGCGATATTTACGCGCATCTTGTCGATATGCGGTGCGAGTTTCGGTGCCTGCGCCACGATCGTCGCATCGATGTTGCCGACCGCATAGCCGTGCTCTGTAAGGAGCCTTCCGACGTGCGACAAAAGGATAAGGCTCGAGATGCCTTTATACTGCGGGTCTTTGTCGGGGAAATGTTTCCCGATATCGCCGAGCGCCGCCGCACCTAAGAGCGCGTCCGAGATGGCATGAAGAAGCACATCGGCATCCGAATGACCGAGAAGCCCTACCTCATATTCGATCTCGACGCCGCCCAAAATGAGCTTACGTCCTTCTGTCAATCTATGTACATCATATCCGATCCCTACTCGCATCATATTCTTCCTTTCAACAACGCTTCTCCGATGATGAGGTCTTCGGGCGTCGTTATCTTGATATTTTGGTAATCTCCCTGTGCTGTGGCGACACGCACACCGAGCCGTTCGACGAGGCTTGCATCGTCCGTACCGAGAAATCCGTCTTCTTCGGCACGTGCATACGCATCGAAGAGAAGCTGTGCGTCAAAGCCCTGCGGTGTCTGTACGGCAAAGAGCGTGCTTCTCGGCGGGGTATCTACGACCATACCTTGTCCGTCTACCGTCTTGATGGTGTCTTTGACCGGCACCGCCGCGATGGATGCCCGATGGTCTCTCGCGCCGTCGATGACCGACTGTACGACCGCGTCTGTTACAAGAGGTCTCGCACCGTCGTGGACGAGTATCAGCTCGCTCTTTCGGTCTACCGCACGGAGCGCGTTGGCGACGGAATACTGCCGTTCGCTCCCGCCGACGACGACCTTGACGGGCTTCGTCTCGCGATACGGCGCGACGAGCATCTCCATCTCCTCCGTCTCGTGCGCGGCACAGATGACGACGACCTCCGCCACGTCGCTTCGCCCGAGGAACGCTTCTATGCTGTACCTTAAAATAGGTTTATCCAAAAGAGGCAAGAACACCTTATTCTCCGCCCGCTTCATACGTGAACCGCGACCTGCCGCCGCGACAATGACAGATATCATCTTCGCCACTCCTTTTCGTTTCTTCTATCATACTATATTTTCCCCGACAAAACAAAAAAAATCTGCCTTCCGAAGAAAGCAGATCTTTTGTTTGTTATGCGCCGCGTTCAAACGCTTTCGGTTTGGCGAAGATCATGCGGCCTGCCGCCGTCTGGAGCACCGAAGTGACGATGACTGCGATCGTGCGTCCGATATACTGTTTTCCGCTGTCTACGACGATCATCGTACCGTCATCGAGATACGCCACACCTTGTCCGATCTCTTTGCCGTCTTTGATGATGGTGACTGTCATTTCTTCGCCCGGAAGAACGACAGGCTTGATAGCATTGGACAACTCGTTGATGTTGAGGACTTCTACCCCTTGTATCTCCGCGACTTTATTGAGGTTGTAATCGTTCGTGATGACTTTCGCGCGAAGGATATGCGCCAGCTTGATGAGCTTGGAGTCGACTTCGCTGATATCGTCGAAATCGCGTTCGTCGATAACGACGGTCAGGTCGGTCTCTTTTTGGATATGGTTCAAGATATCGAGCCCGCGGCGACCGCGTGTACGCCGAAGAAGATCGGACGAGTCGGCGATATGTTGAAGCTCTTCGAGCACGAATACGGGAATGACGAGCGTGCCGTCGATAAAGCCCGTATTGAGGATGTCCGCGATACGACCGTCGATGATGACGCTCGTGTCGAGGATCTTCGGTTTCGCGTTCGTTTTATCTTTCACCGTACGATCTTTGCCGAAGACGGAGCGCGACGAGACGATGCTTGCGATCTCTTCGCGTTTCCGCAGGATAAGATTGATACCGAGATACCCGAATAAGATGCTCAAGATACCCGGGATATAGTTGCCTACGATTGGAACCGGCACAAATGCCGCACCGAGTAAGTTTGCAATTATAAGTCCAATAGCCAATCCGATCGAGCCCACGATAACATCCTGCAATGGCATCTTGTTGAGGCGACGTTCTATCCAATACGTCACTTGCCACGCGATCTTGATAAGCCACGGCGATAACAAGTAGCCGATGATGCCACCGACCGTCATCCCGACAGCCAAGCCCAATACGACGAGTAATGTAGTTCCGAATATACTTCCGTTTAAAAAGTCCGTTTCGATGAGTGGTGCCCAATACGGTATCGCCAAGCGAACGAGCATCAAACCTGCGATCCCCATCAAAACTGTGATTCCAAATCGTAACAGTCTGTCTAACATAGTTTCACCCCCTTTCAAAATCCAGTACTTTCCTTTATTAGCCAACTGATAGTCGGATTCCTTCCTACGTTTCGTAAAAATTTGCATTTTTATGCATTACGATACGGCACGATTCTGTTTGAGGAGGTCTTGGAGCCATTTTTCCGTTTCGGCAAGCTCTCGCTCGGACGCAAGTGCCAGTTCGCTCGCCAAAATATGCTTCGCCGTATCTAAGAGTCGTCTCTCTCCGCTCGATATCTTCTTGACGCGGTCAGACAGCGTCAGATTACGCACGACTTCGGCAACAGCGATGATGTCACCGCTTTTGAGCTTCGTCATGTTCGCGTTGAAGCGACGGTTCCAGTTCCCGCCGTCCGCGAGGTCGGGCGCACCGCCGAGCACCTTCTCGACAGCAGAGATATCATCCGCACCAATGATCGTCCTCAGACCGATATCGGAGGCTTTGGCCTGCGGTATCAAGACGCGCATATTGCCAAACGGTATCCTCAGCACATAGTACGACTGCACCTCGCCCATGATCTCCTGTTCTTCGATACTTTCGATAATGCCTGCGCCGTGCATCGGATATACGACGCGATCTCCGATCGATAACATAGACAGCACCCCCAATATACTTTCAGTATAAACAAACTTTTCTAAAAAGTCAAAATCTTTTTATTTTATCGCTACACAGACCGTTTGTCAATCTGTTATTTTTTTCTTCTCGTGCGTCTCGGCCTGCTTTTCTCTCATAGTTTGCCATTTTGCTCACATTTTATTCTTTTTCACATAAAGTTACGGCTTGCAAGAAACAATAACGGCGACTATTGATGCGAGGTGTTTTTATGTTTGCCGTTCGTCGATTCGTCCTTTGGTCTGTTCTCTGCCTTCTCCTCTCCACGTCTGTGCTGGGCGTGTTTTTTCCGCATACGCTTCGCGAGGTGACGGCATCAACGCGCGATATGCTCGGCATAACGGAGACGGTGTATCCGTATTACTTCATATATGAAGAAAAAAGCGGCCATCATTTGATGACGGTCTCTATCGTGGTGACGACGGGCGATGAGCTGATATCGGAGGATAACAAGCTGTATCGCATCGTGCGCGTGGACGAGAACAAGGCATACGCTCGCTATGTGCGAGATTTCGTATTGCCCGGTCTGTCCCCATGATATGCCGTAATGATAGCACGCTTTTCTTTGATTTCGTTTTATGTTCTGTTTAGTAAGACAATGTGAGGTTGCCTGCTTGACGTTCGTCAAGGTATTCGTCGTACGTCATGCGGCGGTCGTAGATGCCTTCGGGCGTGATCTCGATGATGCGGTTGGCGATGGTCTGTACGAACTCATGGTCGTGCGATACGAAGAGCATCGTGCCACCGAAGTCTTTGAGACCGTTGTTGAGCGCGGTGATGGATTCGAGGTCGAGATGGTTCGTCGGTTCGTC
>JAFPBC010000256.1 GCA_017390595.1 Selenomonadales bacterium
AGCGTCGATACACAGATAAAGAGCGGTTTGACATACGATGCGCCTTTGGTGATAGCGACACGCGTCCCGCATATCGCACCGAATATCATCGATACGCCCATGATCAAACCGTATGTATAGTCGATGTTCCCAAAATAAAAGAACGTCAAAAGTGCCGCGATATTCGAGGCAAAGTTAAGTGCCTTGGCATTGCCTGCCGCACGCACGAAGTCGAAGCCGAGGAAGAGGAACGCGAACAAGAGGAACGAACCTGTTCCCGGGCCGAAAAAGCCGTCATACGCACCGAACGTGAGTGCAACGAGCATACTTGCTATCATCATCTTCGTCGTCATACCCTTGTATGTCGATACGGAGCCCCATTCCTTGCGGACGATGCTGTAGATCGTCACGATGGCGAGCATCACGACAACGATCGGTCTCAATACATCGGGCGGCATCACTTGCAGTAACATAACGCCGAGCACCGAGCCGATAAGCGATAACGGGAACAGATACTTGACGACATTTACTTCCACGATGCCCGAGCGCAAAAACGATATCGTAGAAGCAAAACTCGCCATCGTCGAGCCGAGCTTGTTCGTACCGAGCGCAAGGACAGGATCGAGACCCGTGAGAAGAAGCGCAGGCAGACTGATCATACCGCCACCGCCGACGACCGAGTCGATGAACGCCGCAAGAAAACCCGCACCTACCAAAAGCAGGATGATTTCTATCGATATTTCTTCTAACATCATATCACCTATGTAGTGAAAACGTACAAACAGACCTTCATAAGAAAAACAGAGTTTCCCCACAACAAATACGTCGTGGGGAAACCGTCTTTAGCCCTTCGGCATACAAGCGAACGGCTATATGTTCTTGTGAAAAAATGGTCTGTACGCTCCCGTTTTCTCTTACTCTGTTACGACCGTAACATTCTGCATCAAGTCGCCCTGATTGATCTGATCGACAACATCCATACCTTCGATGACCTGACCGAATACCGTATGAACACCGTCAAGATGCGGTTGCGGTTCGTATACGATGAAGAACTGGCTGCCGCCCGTGTTCGGACCGCGATGTGCCATAGAGAGTGCGCCGCGAACGTGTTTGTTCGGGTTGTTTTTCGTTTCGCACGGGATCGTGTAGCCCGGGCCGCCGATACCCGTACCGTACGGGCAACCGCCCTGTGCTACGAAACCCGGGATAACGCGGTGGAACGAAAGACCGTTGTAGAAGCCTTCGTTGATAAGTTTTACGAAGTTAGCGACCGTACCCGGTGCATCTTTTTCGAACAATTCGATAACGATGTTGCCTTTTGCCATTTCGATAACAGCTTTTGTCATAATATTGTCACCTCATGTAATCATCTTCATTTTATTATCACCATCTGCTGATAGATGGTAATGATTTATTTTATCATATTTTTTGCTTTTTTTCTATCATTGCCAAAAATTCTTTTGGCTCGGCGAGTTTTTCCATCGCCCACCACGGCACACAACGTACCAGCTCCTCGAACGAGAACCGCCCGCTGGCAATGGCTATCGTACGCGCACCGATCGCTTTTCCGCAACGCACATCATTCGGCGTATCACCGATGACATAGATCTCGTCTGCCGTCACGCTCGGATACACATCATGCACGATGCGGCGCGCCTTCGCCGATATCTCG
>JAFPBC010000257.1 GCA_017390595.1 Selenomonadales bacterium
ATTCGCCTCGAATCCGTCCATCTCCGCAAGCAGTTGGTTGAGCGTATTCTCCTGCTCCGAATTTCCACCGATACGTCCCGTCATACGACTTTGCCCGATAGCATCTATCTCATCAATGAAGATGATACACGGAGCTTTCATCTGTGCCTGTTTGAACAAGTCACGCACCCGAGCCGCTCCGACACCGACGAACATCTCAACAAAACTGGATCCCGTCAGAAAGAAAAACGGAACACCCGCCTCGCCTGCTGTAGCCTTCGCCAGCAGTGTCTTACCCGTACCGGGCGGTCCTGCCAACAGTACCCCTTTCGGCATCCGCGCACCCATCTTTTGAAAGCGCTCGGGTTCTTTTAAATACGCGATGATCTCCTTCAGCTCCACCGCAGCTTCGCCAACACCCCCAACATCATCGAAACGCACTCCAAGCAGTTCCCCTTCGATCTCCTTCGCTTTGCTTCGTCCCAGCGACATCGTAGAACCACCGCTCATCCGCGTAAAAATAAAATACCACAACAACAAGAGCGGAACGAGAGGCAACAGCCATCCGATAAGCGTATCCAAGAGGCTCTCTGACTCTTCCCTTGCACCGAATGAAACGCCCGATGCAACAAGACGCTCTACCAGTCGATCATCTGCGATCGCGACTGTACTCTTCACTTCTCGCGGTGTTTCTTCCGTCTCTTTCGTAAAAAAGATGATACGCCCATCTGTAAGCGTGACCTTATCGACCTCTCCGCTATCAAGTTTGGCAAGAAAATCGCTGTACGTGACCTCCGTCTTGGCAGTAAGATACGGTTCATAAAACCATCGATTGAATGCCCATGTGAACAAGAGTGCCACAACTAAAAACGATACCGAAAAATTTCTTCTTTTTTTATCCATATATATGTCACCGTCCTCCGTTATCTCCCCTTATTTTGGATAAAAACAAAGCGTGCCATACTATACATAAAGAAAAAAGTCCCACCAACACATCGTATTGGTGGGACATCATTTTATTTACCTTGTCTTGTACGTCTGCCGCCGCGTTCTGCTTTCGGACGACGGTTACTGCGATTATCATTGCCGCGATGGCTTTTCTTTTTCGCCTTGCGGTCGAACGGATTATACGGAGCAGATGTTTTCGGTTTTTCTTTTACCGCTTTTTCTTTCGGCTCTTCTTTTACCGTTTCTTTTTTCACTTGCGGTTTCGGTTTGGCTTTTGCCGCTTCTTTATCGAGCGTCTGTCTGATATTCTGCTCGATCTTACCGAGATAATAACGTTGACTGTCATTTACGAACGTCACCGCTTCACCAAGCTGACCGGCACGACCCGTTCTGCCGATACGGTGGATGTAGCTTTCCGTATCACGCGGGATATCGTAGTTGAATACGTGCGTAACACCTTCTACGTCGAGACCGCGCGACGCGATATCGGTCGCAACGAGTATCTGAAGTTTCGCCTTACTGAAATTACGCATGACTTGAAGACGTCTTGCTTGCGACAGATCGCCATGCAAAGTATCAACAGCATAACCGCGTTGCAGAAGCGCATCTCCGACCATCTCTGCACGAGCTTTCGTATGGCAGAACACGATCGCAAGATACGGCTGACTTTCATTGATAAGCGCGCACAGTTTATCGAGCTTGCGATCTTCACTGATCGTGATAACACGTTGACGAATATTCGTAAGTGTTACCTGTTCACCTGTTATCTCAAGCTGAGCAGGACGTTTCATGTAATATGTGCTCAAGTCACGGATAGGCTGCGGGATCGTTGCCGAGAAAAAGAGCATCTGACGTTTCGGGCTTGTACGTTCGATCAATCGCTCTACATCTTCTAAGAAGCCGAGATGGAGCATCTGGTCTGCCTCATCAAGTACGACTTGACATACAGCAGAAAGCGACAGATTATTACGACCGATCTGATCTAAGATACGACCCGGCGTACCGATGATGATATGCGGATCACGTTCCAATTTTTTCTCTTGACGTTCGATAGCCTGTCCACCGTAGATGCTGAGAACACGCACGCCTTTGACCGGTGCGAGCTTTTCCGCAACACGCGTGATCTGAATAGCAAGTTCACGAGTCGGCGCGATGATAAGCGCCTGCACAGCCGATGCCTGCGGTTTGATCGCCTCCAGGATAGGAAGCAAGAACGCAAGCGTCTTGCCTGTACCCGTCTGCGCCTGCACGACCATATCACGGCCTGTTATCGCCACAGGAATAGACTGACGCTGCACGGGAGTCGGTTCTGTAATACCGATACGTTTCAATGCTTGGCATATCTCTTGAGACACACCCAATATATTAAATCCAACCATGATTTCACCTCATACAAAAATCTTATCATTTTATTATACCAAATAAGTCAAGAGTTAGCAGGCAAAATCTTATTTTTAAAAAAAGAAAACCTCCCTCGACACATCGAAGGAGGTTCGTATCATCTTATTTTTTCTTTTTGAATTTATCTCTTTTCATAACTTTGTTGAAGTCATTGCAGAATTCTCTCATCATGGATTGATAAGCTTCGATCGAAGCATCATCATCTTTATACTGATTGGAATATACCAATTTGTTCGTTGCAACATCGAATACTTCTACAAACAAAGCCGATTTTTGCTTGCTGACAAGCGTCGGGACGACACGAATATCAACATAGCCTTTCATATTTTCCGCGTAAGCCTGTTTTGCTTCTCTTTTACCCAACACATCAAGGTTGACATTTTTTTCAGCAAGAACAGCCTTATACTGCGATGCATCACGCGTCTTGATAAAGAGCGATTCTTTTACCTCGCTCATAAGCGCACCGTAGATCTCATCCGGCGTCACCGTGTCAGTTTTATTCGGTACATAATTCAAGCTATCGATCAAAGCAGCCTGCGGTGCCGTGAAATCATACCCTTCCTGCATCCACGCCGCACTCTTTGCAAATACCGTGCTGCCTGTCAACATGATCATCATTGCCATCAATACCATTACTATTCTTTTCAACACAATCTCTCCTTTTGGCATTAAATATGTTAATACAATTTTACTATGATTTTTCTCAAAAATCAATCAAATTCTACCTTGCCATACCATCTCTTACCAAAAGAATCCAAATGTAATCTTGCTTTTTCGCTTATTATCCAGTATAATATTTATGTTTCGTGCGAGTGTGGCGGAATTGGCAGACGCACCAGACTTAGGATCTGGCGGTTTCACCGTGGGGGTTCAAGTCCCTTCACTCGCACCATTTTTATGTCTCGATATAGATATAAGCCGTCCTCTGCGGGCGGCTTATTTTTTTTAGTTTCTGCACATCTTAAAGAAAATACCAATGAATAAATCATGCCGACATCCCCTTTTCTCCTTATTTTGTGGTACAATAAAGCTATATCCAAACAGTATTTTACAACTAAGGAGCGTGAGACAATGGGTATTTTCCGTGAAGCTGATGTCGTCGTTATCGGCGGCGGTATCACAGGCGCGGCAATTCTTTATGAGTTATCGAAGTATAACTTAAAATCGATCTTGATCGAAAAAGAACCCGACTTGGCGATCGGCACGACCAAAGCCAACAGTGCCATCCTCCATGCAGGATTCGATGCCAAACCGGGCAGTCAAAAAGCGATCATGAACGCGCGCGGCAACAAACTCTACCATGAACTCAAAGACGATCTTAACCTTGATATCGACTGGCTCGGTTCTCTCGTCGTAGCAACGACGGAGGAACAAATGGAGACCCTCCAAGAGCTTCTCGCACGCGGCGAACAAAACGGTATCGAAGGACTTACGATCCTCTCTAAAGAAGAAGTCCTCCGTCGTGAGCCGAATCTCTCCGCAGATGTTCTCGGCGCACTCTGGGCACCGACAGCAGGCGTATGCTGGCCGTTCGGTCTTACCGTAGCATTCGCTGAATGTGCTATCCAAAACGGTGCAGAAGTCATCCGCGA
>JAFPBC010000258.1 GCA_017390595.1 Selenomonadales bacterium
AAACGTAGGGTTTATCATGGGGTCTGCACCGTACTTATCGCCGGAACAAGCACGCGGTCAAGTAGCTGATGCCCGTTCCGATCTCTATTCGCTCGGTATCGTGCTCTATGAAATGTTGACGGGTCGTGTTCCGTTCGGCGGGCAAGACCCTGTTGCTGTAGCTATGAAACAGATTCAAGAGATGCCGATTCCACCAAGTAGTTTGCAGAAGAGCATCTCCCCGTTGGCGGAAGCTGTTGTTATGAAAGCGCTCGAAAAAGCTCCTTCTAATCGCTATCAAACGATGAGTGAAATGATCGTCGACCTAAAAGCCGCAGAATCACTCCATATGGAAGATGGTCGCTCGCAATCGGATGCGGAATGTCCGACGATCTTGTTGCCTCGCATTACGGACGAGCAGTTGGAAGAAAATTCTCCGACACGTACCGAAATGAGAAAAGGTGGTTCCGGCAAGAAGGGCGGCAAAAAGAAATGGGGCATCGCGGTCGTCGCTGTATTGATCGTGAGCTTTCTCTTGGGAAGTTTTCTGGCATACGGAAAGTTCTGGAGCACAGAAGATGTCGTCGTTCCGAATGTTGTCGGGAAAACGATGGATGATGCCAAACATATTTTAAGTGAAAATAAATTGCGTGTATCTGTTACAGAGCAATTCGATGATAATGTCATAGAAGGTGTTGTTATTTCTCAGACGCCCGATGCGAACAGTCATGTCAAAGAGGATAGAACGATTACGATCTACGTTAGTAAAGGGGAAGAAGTGATCGTTGTTCCCGATGTTCGGACGTTGGCACTTCGTGAAGCAGAGTTGACGTTGCATAATGCCGGATTTATCATCGGCCGCATCGAAGAAGTCAACGATAAAACAGTTCCCAACAATACAGTTATCGACCAAAATCCGCGTTCTCCTGCACAGATCAAGAAAACGCAAAAGATCGACCTTATCGTTTGCCGTATTGAAAAAATGGTCGAATTGCCTGATTTCACAGGCAGTCGTTTATCAAGTGTAAAAAAACAGCTTTCAGACTTAAATCTGAAAGAAGGTAAGATCACAGAAGTTGCCGGCACGAAATCGAAAGGGACGATCGTTCGACAGAGTCCCGAAGCAGGAACAGAAGTGAAAGAGGGTTCTGCTGTCAACTTTACTGTATCGAAAGGCCCTGTCGACAGAAAAGCTGAGACGATCCAGTTCAAAGTTCCGAAAGGCAGTTCGAAACAGTTGGTACAGATCGTTGTGACAGACGAATCGGGTCGAGACACGATCTATGAACGAACACATAAATCGGGAGACCGTATCAATAAACGTGTTGTCGGATATGGAAATGTACGTGTACAGATCTATGTCGACGGAGCTCTTGTAGAAGAAGAGTATTTATAAAACAGGGAGGAAACTCATTTGCCACAAGGTGTTGTAATACGTGCGTATAACGGATATCATTATGTACGCACAGAAGCGTCTGTATTCGAATGTAAGACGCGAGGCAAAATGAAAAAACAACGAGAAAAAGTATATGTCGGTGATTATGTAGAATTCGAGGACCTGGGACAAGAAAAAGGGATCATTGAAAAGATCCTTCCTCGCAAGACTCTTTTGGAGCGTCCGACGATTGCAAATATCAGTCAAGTGTTCTTGATGTTTGCAGTAAAAGACCCCGATGTGAACCTGAAGCTCTTGAATCGTTTTTTGGTTCTTGCCGAACATTCCGATATTCCTATCGTTATCTGCTTGAATAAAGTCGAGCTTGCCGAAGAAGAAGCAAATCGCATTGCCGAAGAATATCGTGCGATCGGTTATACAGTACTTCTTTTATCGGCGCACGAAGAACGCAATATCGATATGTTGAAAGCGGCACTTGCCGACAAGATCACCGTATTTGCAGGACCGTCGGGCGTTGGTAAATCGAGCCTTCTCAATTTGGTCGAACCGACCTTTGAACTTGCAACGGGTTCTGTCAGCGAAAAGATCGGTCGCGGTAAACATACGACACGATTTGCACAGCTTTTACCGCTCAGCAGCGGTGGTTATGTTGTTGATACACCCGGTTTCAGTTATACCGAATTCGAGATGGAAGAGACGGCGCTCGCATCGTGCTTCCCTGAATTTCGCCAATATGAACAGTGTCGTTTTTCGCCATGCTTGCACTCGCATGAACCGTCTTGCGGTGTCAAAGAAGCCTTGGATCGTGGAGATATCAGACAACAACGATATCAAAGCTATCTGGAGATACTTGCAGAGATACAAGAAGCGAAAAAAAAGAAATACTGATATAAAGCCTGTATACATCGCTTTTGTATACAGGCTTTTCTATTACAACGATATTATTATGGTTGTTTATTTATCGGAATGTGATATACTGTTAGTATAAAACGATATTGAAATGATACAATATTTGTTTTTAAATGATTGTAATAACGGAGGTTATGAACTTGATTAAAATAGCACCATCCATTTTGTCTGCTGATTTTAAAAAATTGGGCGAAGATATCCGTCGCGTTGACGAGGCAGGAGCTGATTGGATCCATATCGATATTATGGACGGTCACTTTGTACCGAACTTAACTTTTGGCGCACCTGTTATCAAAATGGTGCGTGAAGTAACCGATAAATTTTTTGATGTACATTTGATGGTCACGAATCCGCAGGATTATATCGAACCGTTCCGCCAAGCAGGTGCACAGCTCATTACTGTTCATGTAGAAACGGCACCGCATCTCCATCGTCTCGTGCAGTCTATCAAAGCCGCAGGTATGATGGCAGGTGTTGCACTCAATCCGTCGACATCGCTTTCGACGATCGAAGAGATCCTTCCCGATGTCGATGTCGTTCTCATCATGAGCGTTAATCCGGGTTTTGGTGGACAATCGTTCATCGAATCGTCTCTTGATAAGATCGCCCGCTTGAAAAAAATGATCGATGAGCGTGGTCTTGATACGATCATCGAGATAGACGGTGGCGTATCTCCGAAAAACTCTTCTGCGATCAAAAAAGCAGGGGCAACGGCGCTTGTTGCAGGTTCCGCCGTATACAATGCAGAAGATATGGTAAAAACGATCGCTGAGCTTAGAAATAATTGATAATAAGCGGAAATAATTGACTTTTTCAGAATTTAGTGTTAAAATAAAAAAGTAATTTAATACGGTTACAGTCTTTGGGGCAAGGTGATAAAGAGCGATCTTTAAATTCCTTACTGGCGGTATAGCCCGCGAGCGGCACGTAAGTGTTGCAGACTTGATGAAATTTCAAGGCCAACAGTATAGTCTGGATGGAAAAAGGCGAACTGTAAAAATAGGCGTTTTATAACGCTTGGTTTGTTGTACCTATTTGTAGTTCTGTAAGGCTGTTATCTTCTCTTAGAAGACTAACAGCCTTTTCTTTTTGAAAGGAGGCGAGCCATGGAACGCGACGCATATTATATGAAAAAAGCCCTAGAGATAGCAGCATATGCATGTGGCCGTACAAGTCCGAATCCGCTTGTCGGGTCGGTCATTGTAAAAGACGACAGGATCGTGGGACAAGGCTGGCATCGAAAAGCAGGCACACCGCACGCTGAGATACATGCACTTAATCAAGCGGGAGAATTGGCCAAGGGTGCAACGGTATACGTAACACTCGAACCGTGTTCTCATACGGGACGTACAGGGCCCTGTGCTGATGCGCTTGTCAAAGCAGGTGTGAAACGTGTAGTGATCGCTATGGTAGACCCGAATCCTGCCGTTGCAGGTAACGGTATTCGAAAATTGGAAGCAGCCGGCATTGAAGTAACAAGTGGTCTGATGGCAAAAGAGGCGGCGGAACTTAATCGCATCTTCATCAAATGGATCAGTACAAAGATGCCGTATGTTATCGTCAAGTCGGCGATGTCACTTGACGGAAAGATCGCGACAGATACAGGCGAATCGCAATGGATAACGAATGAAGCAGCACGTGGTTACGGTCATTGTTTGCGCGATGTTTGTGATGGGATCGTTGTCGGTATCGACACTGTCATCGCAGATGATCCGAGTCTGACGACAAGACTTAACGGCGCAGCAGGGAAGAATCCTATCCGCATCGTGCTTGACAGTAGAGCAAGGATGCCGCTTGAAAGTAAGATGCTTCATGACGGACAAGCTCCCGTTATCGTCATCACGACGAAGGATGCCGATGACGATAAAGTGCAGGCATTGGAAAATGTCGGCGCAACTGTTATCAAAGTCAATGCAAAAGACGGTCATGTCGATATTCGCGAAGCATTTGCTGAGCTTGGCGCAAGACAGATATCGTCGCTTCTCATTGAAGGCGGTGCCAAGATCGTATCGTCTGTCATTCGCGAAAATCTTGCTGATGAGTTGATGACATTTATCGCTCCTATTTTGATAGGCGGTAAAGATGCTCCGAGTGCATTCGGTGCGCTTGGTGTATCACACTTGGCAGATGCGGTTACATTAGAAGATGTATCTGTTGAAACATTAGACGGAAATTATCTTTTCCGTGGTTATTTTAAGAATCGAGGTGGACGGGATGTTTACCGGACTTGTGGAAGAATTGGGGAAAGTCAAAACAATTGAAAAAGGTGCCAAATCCGTCCGCATCACGATTGCGGCAAAAAAGGTTTTGGAAGATGTAAAGCTCGGTGACAGCATTGCCGTTAACGGTACGTGCCTGACTGCAGTCGACTTTGATTCGACTTACTTCACAGCAGATGTTATGCCCGAGACGGTCAACAAGACAGTTCTTGCACATCTGAGACCGGGTGATCTGGTCAATCTGGAACGTACGCTTCGATTGGGAGATCGTTTTGGCGGACACATGGTCAGCGGACACGTTGACAGTGTCGGTAAGATCATTGCCAAAGATCAAAATGATATTGCGATCATCGTCAAGATAAGCGTTACCCCCGAGACCAGTCGATATATCATCAAAAAAGGTTCTATCGCTATCGATGGCATCAGTTTGACAGTCGTTGAAGCGACAGATACATGGTTCTCTGTATCGCTCATTCCGCATACTGCGAAAATGACGACACTCGGTTACAAACGAGTAGGGGATTCTGTAAATCTGGAGACAGACATCATCGGTAAATATGTAGAAAAACTGCTTATGCCGAAATCGTCTGAACCTACACCGCAAAAAAGCGGTATCACAATGGATTTCTTAGCCCAACATGGGTTTTAATAGAGAAGGGAGTTATTATTATGGCTTTTAACACGATAGAAGAAGCAATTGAAGCGGTACGAAACGGCGAGATCATCGTTGTAGTAGACGATGAAGACAGAGAGAATGAAGGCGACCTTTTGATGGCCGCTGATAAAGTTACTCCGGAAGCTGTCAACTTCATGGCAACGTACGGCCGTGGTCTTATCTGCACTCCAATTGCAGGCGAACGCTTGGAAGAACTCGCGATCGGTGCTATGGTAGAAAAAAATACCGATAATCACGAAACGGCATTTACCGTTTCGATCGACTCGGTAGAAACGACGACAGGTATCTCCGCACACGAACGTGCGCTTACGATCCAGCGTCTTCTCGATCCCGCAACAAAAGCAGAAGATATGCGTCGCCCCGGTCACGTATTCCCGCTTCGTGCGGTAGAAGGCGGTGTGCTTCGTCGTACAGGTCACACGGAAGCTGCTGTTGACCTTGCAAAATTGGCAGGCTGCTATCCGGCAGGCGTTATCTGCGAGATCATGAACGAAGACGGTACGATGGCACGCGTTCCCGATTTGATGAAATTCGTAGCAAAACACGGTCTCAAGATCGTTACGATCGCAGACCTTATCAAATATCGCAAAACACATGAATCGTCTATCCGTCGTGCGGCAGAAGCCAAAATGCCGACGAAATACGGTGAATTCCGTGTTATCGCTTACGAAACGACGATCGACGACAAATGCCATTTGGCACTTGTAAAAGGCGATGTAGCAGGCAAAGAAAACGTCATGGTACGTGTTCACTCCGAATGCTTGACTGGTGACGTTCTCGGTTCGCTCCGTTGTGATTGCGGTGATCAGCTTGCGCTTGCACTCAAAAAAATCGAAGCAGAAGGCGAAGGCGTACTTCTCTATATGCGTCAAGAAGGTCGCGGTATTGGTCTTGCGAACAAGATCCGCGCTTATGCACTCCAAGATGAAGGTAAAGATACAGTAGAAGCAAATGTACTTTTGGGTTTTGCTCCGGATCTTCGCGACTATGGTATTGGTGCACAGATCCTTTCCGATCTCGGTTTGTCTACGATCCGTCTTTTGACGAACAATCCTGAAAAACGTGCAGGTCTCGAAGGTTATGGTCTTCACATTGCCGAACGCGTTGCTCTTGAGATCAAACCGAACAAATTCAATCACGATTATCTCAGTGTCAAAAAAGTAAAAATGGGTCACTTGCTCGTAGAAGAATAAGAAAACATACTATTACATTCTGGGAGGAATTATCATGAATCAAGTACAAGTTTTGGAAGGTCAATTACTCGCCGAAGGTTTAAAAATCGGTATTATCGCAGCTCGTTTCAACGAATTCATCACGAGCAAACTCTTAGGCGGCGCTATGGACGCGATCGTTCGCCATGGCGGTAAAAAAGAAGATGTTACGGTAGCATGGGTACCGGGCGCATTCGAAATTCCGCTTGTTGCACAGAAAATGGCAAACAGCAAAAAATACGATGCGATCATCTGCCTCGGTGCGGTTATCCGTGGCAGCACGTCCCACTATGACTATGTATGTGCAGAAGTATCGAAAGGTATTGCGCATGTAGGCATGGACAGCGGTATTCCTGTTATGTTCGGCGTTCTTACGACGGATACGATCGAGCAGGCTATTGAACGTGCAGGTACAAAAGCAGGCAACAAAGGTTTCGACTGTGCAGTAGGCGCGATCGAAATGGCTGACTTGCTCCGTAAAATGTAAGGAGCGCCAACGATGAAGATTGGCGTTATTAGCGACACGCACGGTTGCCGCGATACATGGCAGCATGTGATGAAGAAGTTTTTCTTCGATGTTGATATGATCTTGCATGCAGGCGATATTCTGTATCATGGACCACGCAATGTGATCCCTGCCGAATATCAGCCCAAAGAGTTGGCCGAAGACATGAATGCATGCCACGTACCGATTATTGCGGTACGCGGCAATTGTGATGCCGAAGTCGATGATATGGTGCTTGATTTTCCTGTGCTTCAAGAATATCAACATCTTCATATGAACGATGTACAGATATTGATGAATCACGGACATCACCTTGATGACGAGGCAAAAGTTACAGCGGCTAAGCAAGCAGGGGCGAACCTTGTTATCACAGGTCATACACACGTTGCAAAACTGACAAAAACAGAAAATATTTTGCTTCTCAATCCCGGTTCTCCCGGTATGACGAAGCGAGCGGATCAAAGAAGTACGATTGCTATTATCGAAAACCGAACGGTCACCATCTATGATATTCATTCGGGAGAAGCAATTCTTACAGAAATGATTGTACAAGACTAGGAGGATTATCATACAGATGAAAGATTATTTGATCAAAGCGACAGTTCCAGGTGTACGAGCATTCTGCACCGTTACGACCGAATCGGTCGCCGAAGCTGTTACGCGTCACGATTGCTATCCGATCGCGGCAGCTGCACTCGGCAGAACGATGACGGCATCACTTCTTTTGGCAGCTAACCTTAAAACAGACGAATGTATTACGATCCGCATCTGCGGTAACGGCCCGCTTGGCGAAGTCGTTGCTGATGCAGGAGCGAATGGTATCGTTCGAGGTACAGTACGCAACCCGCATATCGACTTACCGCTCAAAAACGGTAAACTCGACGTTGGTGGCGCGATCGGTATCGGTCTTATCTCTGTAACTCGATTTACGGGCATGAAACAACCTTTCACAGGAAGCTCGCATCTTGTAACAGGTGAGATCGCAGAAGACTTGACCAACTATTTGGCTTGCTCCGAACAGACACCGTCCAGCGTAGGTCTTGGTGTACTCGTTGATCCCGACCTTAGTGTTTCGGCGGCAGGAGGATTCTTCATTCAAGCACTGCCTGAGTGTGAAGAAGAAGTTCTTGCGAAAGTAGAAGAAAACCTTGCAACGTTACCGCCTGTATCGCAGATGATCAAAGAAGGTATTACGCCCGAACAGATGGCAGAACGCATCTTTGCAGGATTACCTGTTATCATCTACGATCCGATGAAGGTAGAATTCGGTTGTCAATGTTCTAAAGAACGCATTGAAGAAGTTCTTGTCAGCATTGGAGAAGAGGAGATCGATTCGCTTATCGCAGAAGGCAAAGCAGAAGTATGTTGTCATTTCTGTACAGAAAAATATCAATTTGATAAAGCAGAGTTGGAAGCGATCAAAGATACGATCCAACGTTCGAAAAAAGAAATGACCGAAGAATAAAAAAGAGTGAAGGACCATTGTGGTTCTTCACTCTTTTTGTTGTTTTGGGATAAAAAAATAAAGATCGGAGAAAACTCCGATCTTTTATTTTTTTGCTAATTAGATAGCGCGCTGAACTTTGCCGGAACGCAGGCAACGAGTGCATACATTCACGCGCTTAACTTCGCCGTTAACGAGGGCACGAACTCTCTGAATGTTCGGTTTCCAAGCACGTTTCGTTTTCAAGTGAGAATGACTTACGTTAAAGCCACTGATCATACCTTTATTACAAACTTCGCAAATATTAGCCATTAATTCCACCCCCTTTAGCGAAGGAAAGTTTCTTGATACATAACAGAATTTATTTTACCACACAAAAATAAGACTTGCAAGAGAAAAACCAAAATAATTTTAAAAAATTTATAGGATTTTTTTGAGACGAAAAAAGGATTTTTTTACCGTATGATGAAGTGATTTGTATGATAAAAAAGTGTGGTGCAAAACGTGAATAGGAAAGAAAGTATCCAATTATCGTCAAGTGTTCAAAAACTAAAAGGCATTGGCCCTGCCAAGGCAAAAGGGCTGGCAAGTTTAGGCCTTTTTACATTACAAGATATCGTTCAATATTATCCGAAGAGATACGAAGATCGCAGCTCGTATCAAACGATAGCGGAGCTTGTGAATGATGAGATAGCATTGGTATGTGGTCGCATCCTGCGTGTCGATGAGATCAGACCTCGCGGACGGATGTGTATTACCAAAGCCTATATGAGCGATGGAACGGGAGAAGTTGTATTGACGTGGTTCAACCAACGGTATCTCAAGGGAAAGTTACCGATCGGACAGCGTATCATTGCCAGCGGTAAGGTCAAACGAACAGGCAGACGTGTTGAGCTTCACCGAGTATCGTTCGAGGCGATAGAAGAAGGTGCACCTGTAAAAGGCGAGATCATGCCTATCTATGGCGGCTCTGAGTCTATTACACAAAAAGTCCTGCGCGATATTGTCCGCCAAGCACTTGCATATATAGACGATACCGATGTCATCCCGCCCGCCATTCGTATGGCAGAAGGATTTATCCCGCAACGAGAAGCGATCAAGCAGATACATTTTCCGAGCAATATAAACGTTCTTCAAAAAGCACGCAATAGGCTGGCATTCGAAGAATTGTATTTGATCCAATGCGGATTGCTTCTTTTGAAACAGCAGACAAAAAGTCAAAAACACGGCATAAAACACGGACCGAACGGCACACTTGTTAAAGCTCTTTTGGATGCTCTTCCGTTTACACTCACCAACGATCAGATAGCTTCTTTCAAAGATATCCAATATGATATGGAAGACCGTATACCGATGCAAAGGCTGTTACAAGGTGATGTCGGATCGGGTAAAACGATCATAGCCGCGCTGGCACTTGCCAAGACGATAGAAAACGGCTATCAAGGTGTTATGATGGCACCGACCGAGATACTTGCCCAGCAGCATTATCAAACCATGACGGAATTGTTTGCTCCGCACGGTGTGAGAGTTGCTATGTTGAGCGGTAAAGTAGCTGTAAAAAAACGTCGCGAGATATTAGAAGAACTCGCCAACGGAAACATCGACCTGCTTGTCGGAACACACGCACTGATTCAACCGACAGTAGCATTTGATGCTCTTGGGCTTGTGATCACTGACGAGCAGCATCGATTCGGTGTACATCAACGTGCTATGTTGCAAGAAAAAAGCGATTGGATGCCTGATGTACTTGTTATGACAGCGACACCTATTCCACGAACCATGGCACTTACGATATATGGCGACCTTGATGTATCGCAGATCAAAGAGCTTCCACCCGGACGAAAACCGATTCGGACATTCGTACGTGGTGAGGAAAGCCGTGCCAAGATATATGATTTTATCATCAAACAGATACAAGAAGGAAGACAAGCCTACATCGTGTGTCCGCTGATCGAAGAGTCCGAAAAGATAGATGTACAGTCTGCAACTGCATTATATGAAGAGCTGGTGAGTGGTATCTTCTCAAATATTCCTTGCGGACTTCTTCATGGCAGAATGAAAAGCGATGAGAAAGATGCTGTCATGCAAGAATTCGTAAGTGGTAAGTTATCTGTTTTGATTGCGACGACTGTAATCGAAGTAGGTATCAACGTTCCGAATGCAACGATCATGGTCGTAGAGGGGGCAGAGCGATTCGGGCTGTCGCAGCTTCATCAGCTTCGCGGACGTATCGGGAGAGGCAGTCATCAATCGTATTGCGTACTCGTTAGTAAAAGCAGATCAGACGATGCTTTAGAACGTTTGAGAGCGATGGAGAGAACGACAGATGGGTTTGAATTGGCAGAGATAGACCTGGAATTACGTGGTTCGGGACAACTGTTCGGAACGCGCCAACATGGACTTCCAGACCTCAAGATCGCAAATATCTTCCGAGATGTCGCCCTTCTTATCAAGGCACGTGAATATGCACAGATAGCTGTAAAAGAGCCGCAAAACCATCAACCTGTATATCATGCTTTGCAAGAACGATATGGTTCTGCATTTGAACGTATCACCAATAATTAGTCTGAAAGATAGGGGGAATAATACCCTCCGTGTGCTATCGGGATATGGGCACATATTTTACGATAGATATCATAGACCAGATCAAAACGTGTTTTGATAAAACGAAAAAGAGCTTTTCTCTCCGTTGCATCCGGAATCCATTCGCGTGGGATAGCGCGTAATATATCTTTGATAATATCGGTATCGATCTCACTGATTGCAGATATATATGGCAAAAAATCATTTGCGTATATCCAATCTGAGAAGAATACCCCATACCAATTCTGATCATATATGCGGATACGATACTCCCAATCGTGCAAAGAATACGCCGTCCATCTACCACTTCTGAATAAATGCGAATGATCGATACCGTAGAGTTTATATGTATCGGTATCTGTCGGGGATAGGATCATATTTTTCCTATTGTGGGCACGGTCGGCATTATGAAATAAGTGATCGAACAATATCATACCGGCAATTTCATTACGATTGCGAATGAGAGAAAGTGAATCATTCGTAACATATTTTACATCTTCCAAATATCGTGAAGCGAAATGAATACCGACGCCGATGCCCGCATCTGTAAGGTAGGGGTGTTGATCAAACCATTCTTGCGTAATATAAAAGTAATCACTTCTTGGAAACGGTAACCCAAGCATACGACCGAAGAGAGAGGCGATATACTCGTTTGCAAGCACCTTTCCGCCCAAAGGGTTCGTCATCGTTTTTACAATATATACATATCCGTCATCAGCACGAAAAAAAAGAGGGGAAGTTGCCCCAACGCCGACTTCCCCCAGATACTCTTTCGCGAGTAACATAATATGATCTCCTTTATATAGCTTAGCACTATTCTAACAAACTGCTGCCGACCGCGGTTATCGTCTTGAGATTGACGACGACAGAACGGATCGTAGCTTCCGTGATCGGATCACATGCTCCCGGTAAGAAGATATCGTCTACTGTAATGATAGCGAGATCATCGCACATACTGCTTAAAATACCGTTTACCGTAAATCCTCCGAGTATCGTAAGACTGATACTGTCACCGACCATGCGTTTCATCAAACAGATCAGACTGTCTGCTTCACCACGCAAGATATTGGAATTTGCAACCGCAGTACAAGACGATATCAGCGGATCGGCAACGATACCTGTACCTTTGGCTGCGACAGTCCAAAGATCAACACGAAGGAAAGAAGTCGTCGTTCTTGCGCCACCCGGCGTCAGTATTTCGACTGCTGTTGAATCTGACAGTACAGCAGGAGATAAGATGGCAATACGATTATCATGGATCGCCTGCAAGTTACCAAAATAAACAAATCCGTTAATACCGAATAACACGATATCGCTGTTAAGCTCTCGCTGCAATTCTTTTACAAGACATTCATTTCTGAAATCGGACCAAAAACATCCCATTTTAATTCCTCCTCAAAATTCTTTCTATAACAATATCAATGTATGAGGAAAAAATGGAATTGTATACATTATACAAAAAAATATTGAAAAATCATAAGTGGCATGCTATTATTCTAACGAAGAAATACAATTATTGCTTGATTATTATAAGATAGCTTTTAATTATAGAAGGAAATATTCGCGATAAAAGTCGAAAATGGCTTGTATCTAATAGATATTGATGTACAATTACATTAAGAGAAAAATTTATAGGTGGGGAATGGAATATGAAAATTATCAACACCAGAAAGGTAAATTGTAAAGATTGCTATCGTTGTGTTCGCACTTGCCCTGTTAAAGCGATCGGTATTACCAATGGACATGCTCAAGTTATGGATGATCGCTGTATTCTTTGCGGAAAATGCGTTATTGAGTGTCCGCAGCATGCGAAAAAAATCGTGACCCATATCCCAAGAATAGAAGAAGCGATCAACCAAGGAAAACGAGTCGTTTTGAGTATCGGTTCGTCGTTCTGGGGATTGTTCCCGAACTATACGCAGTCGCAGATCATTTCTGCACTTAAGAAGATGGGCTTCAGTCATGTTGAAGAGGTAGCGATCGGTGCAGAAGCCGTTTCGCTTGCATATCGTGAGCTGATGAAAAACGATCCGCAAAAGACAGTCATATCGTCGAATTGTCCTGTTGTAGTCAATACTATCAAAAAATATTATCCGAGCCTTGTAGAATATCTTGCGCCGATCGTATCGCCAATGATGGCACACGGTTCGCTTATAAAACAAAAATACGGCCAAGACACGTTTACGGTATTTGCGGGATCTTGTTTGGCAAAATTCGACGAAGATACCGAGCATCATTATATTGATGCTGTTTTGACATTCGTACAGCTTCGTCAATGGCTCAATCAGACATATAAAGGTGTTTTACCCGAACCGACAGAAGAATATATTCCGCCCGTAATAGGTAATGCTCGATTCTTCCCGCTTGCAGGTGGTATTTTAAAATCGTTTATGGACTTCGATATTCTTGACTCCGAGATCATTACGGTAGACGGTATCGAAAACTGCCATGAAGTATTCCGTTCTCTCAAAAAAGGAGAGATCGCGCCGCGTTTCGTTGAGGCATTCTCGTGTCGTGGCGGTTGCATCGGAGGGCCGTTCGGCGGCAGTGGTATACCGATCCCTGTACGTCGTATGAGAGCGATCAAATTTGGTAATTCGCTTGATGCTAAGAGAACGATCGAGGTACCGGAAGGATTGGATCTTCATTTGGACCATCAACCGACACCGCTCCAAAGTCTGATCCCTTCTGAAGAAGAGATACAAAAAGTTCTTCACAAAACAGGTAAGTTTACGAAAGCAGATGAAAAGAACTGTGGTTCGTGCGGTTATAGCACATGCCGCGAAAAAGCCGTCGCAGTCCTCCGTGGCTTGGCGGAAATAGATATGTGTTTGCCGTATATGCGTTCTAAAGCAGAGTCGTTTGCAAATCTTATTGTAGAAAACTCTGTCGACGGTATCCTTGTTGTCGACAATCTTATGACGATCCAAGAAGTCAATCCTGCATTCAAACAGATGTTCGGATTGGAAAAGATCATCGAAAAAGGCATGAGCTTGACAGAATTCGTCAGCTGCGTAGACTATGTTCAAGTTGCGACATTCGGTAATAAAGTCGTACAAAAACGCATCGACTATCCCGACTACGGTCTTATTACCGATCAGATGATCGTACCGCTTCCCGAGCATGGTTTAGTACTCATCGTTATCTCCAATGTCACGGAAGAACAACGTCGTACGGAAGCAATGAAAAAAATGAAAGATGAAACGATCGAAAAAGCAAACGAGATCATTAATCGTCAAATGAAAGTTGCGCAAGAGATCGCCGGTCTTTTAGGGGAAACGACTGCCGAAACAAAATCTGCTCTCTTAGAAATGATGTACGTTCTTAAAGGCGGGGAGGAGAAATAATATGTCCTTGCATGCGGATGTAGACATTCAACAACTGTATAAAAACGGAGAGGAATTATGCGGTGATAATGTAATTGTTACTCGTTCGCCCGATAATACAACGATCGTAATTTCGGATGGACTTGGTAGTGGTGTAAAGGCAAATATTTTGGCTACTATGACGACCAAGATCGCTTCTTCTATGTTGAAACGCAACATTAAGTTAGACGAAGTGGTAAAAACGATTGCCGAAACGCTTCCTGTATGCAAAGTAAGAAAAATCGCCTATTCTACTCTTCAGATCATTAAGATCGATACAAGCGGCAGAGCTACTGTTGTAGAATTCGATTGCCCTCCGACATTCTTTATTCGTGATGGACAAGTTACACCGTTTCCGGTAGAGAAAAGACAGATCGGTGATAAATTGGTTGGCGTTGGCCATCTTCAACTTTTGGAAAATGATATCTTGGTAGCAGTCAGTGACGGTGTTATCCACGCCGGTCTCGGTGCACTCTTAAAGCTCGGTTGGGGCTGGAAAGGTGTTGCCGAAGAACTGCAAGATGTTTGTTACCGTTATCCGTCGGTAGAAACGATAACACGTCGTATCGCAGGATGCTGCGAAGGATATTATCTCGGTAAACCCGGCGATGATACGACTGTCGTAGCAGTCAAAGTACATCCTACGCGATTCCTTTCGCTTTTGACAGGACCGCCAAAAGATATCGACAATGACGAAAAAGTTATTCGCCGCTTTATTGCTAGCGAAGGCAAAAAAATCATTGCGGGTGGTAGTACGGCAAATATGGTCGGCAGATACCTCGATGAAAAAGTCGGTGTATCGCTCGTATCCGAAGATCCGAATGTTCCGCCGATCGGTTATCTGGATGGAATCGATCTTGTAACCGAAGGGATATTGACGTTGAATGTTGTGATCGAACGTTTACACGATAAAAATCTTAATGAGTCTACGCTCGAAGATGGTGCAACATTGATGGCAAAAATGTTGAATGAAGCTGATTCGATCGAGATATTGGCAGGTACAGCGATCAATCCTGCCCATCAAAATCCGAATTTCCCGTTTAAGATCAACTTTAGATCGCAAGTTCTGGGAGAATTACAAAAAATATTACAAGATAAAGGAAAACAGGTTCATATTGAATGGGTCTGATCAAAGGAGGATATTATGAAAACTGTAACGATTGAAATTTGCATGGGTTCTGCTTGTTATTTGCTCGGCGCACAGGAATTGATCGAAACGATCCAAGCACTTCCTGAAGAAAGACAAGCACAGATCGATCTTCGTGGTTCTACTTGCTTGAAAGCATGCGGACAAGGTCCGAATATCACTGTTGACGGCGAGTTGTTCCATAATGTAACGCCGGAATTATTGCTCAGAATCATTTCTGAAAAATTGGACTAAAAGTCGTTAGGAGGGACTATATTGGCAACGACTGAAATCGTAAAATTACGCAGACAAGTGCTGGTCGAACTTTCGAAACTGGCATATCAAGGAGATTTAAAAGAAAAAGTAAAAGATCTACTCACGACGATCGTCACGGAAAAAGGTCCGCGCTATCGTTGTTGCGTTCATAAAGAACGTGCAATTTTGGAAGAGCGCATTAAACTTGCCCTTCATCAATCGCTCGACAGAAGCTTGGATGAGGCGGTTGAACGTGCAGTAAACGGAGAGAAAGATATTCTCCCGAATATGCAAGTTATGCCGATCGCTTGTGATGAATGTCCTATTGACAAATATTTCGTTACAAACGGTTGCCGTAACTGCGTAGCGCACAATTGTATAAATGCATGTCCGAAAAACGCAATTACCGTTGTAGAAAAACAAGCATATATCGATAAAACGAAATGTGTTGAATGTGGTCTTTGTAAAAAAGCCTGCCAATACAATGCGATCATCGAAATGACTCGTCCATGCGAAGCTGCTTGTGCAGTAAACGCTATTTCGACTGACGAAGATCGTAAATCGGTCATCGACTATGAAAAATGTGTTGAATGCGGTAAATGTAAAAACGCTTGCCCGTTCGGTGCGATCTCCGATCAATCGTCGATCGTACAAGTATTGTCGGATATCAAGCAAGGCAAACGTGTCTATGCGCTTTTGGCTCCTGCTTTTGTAGGACAATTCGGTGTCATGGTAAAAATCGGTCAGATCTTCAACACGATGAAACAGATCGGTTTCCATGATGTACAAGAAGTATCTTATGCTGCCGATATCACAACGATCGAAGAAAGCAAAGAATTCTTTGAAACAGTACCTAGTGAACGTCCATTCATGACAACATCGTGCTGTCCGTCGTTCACGGC
Source organism: Selenomonadales bacterium (assembly GCA_017390595.1). Classification (GTDB taxonomy): domain Bacteria; phylum Bacillota; class Negativicutes; order RGIG982; family RGIG982; genus RGIG982. The sequence continues at coordinate 16,571 of JAFPBC010000258.1, forward strand.
GCTCATCGAAAAACACATGCCGAAAATGAAACAGTACGTTTCCTCTACTGCATCGCCGATGATCTCTATGGGTCGTGCGATCAAAGCCGACGATCCTGATGCTGTTACGGTATTCGTTGGACCGTGTATCGCGAAAAAACGTGAAGCAAGAGATTTCCCGGGCGCGATC
>JAFPBC010000259.1 GCA_017390595.1 Selenomonadales bacterium
GCCGAAGTGCTTCAGTCCTGCCGTGATCCCGTCTCGCTTGGTGCCGTCACCCGCGACCGCGTACTGTTTCATGTAACTGTACACCATTTTCATGATGTCGGTCACGCTCTTGCCCGCATATTTCGGAAGCTCAAGAACGCAGTGAAAGACGCTCAGGCATCCGCAGCCACATCCGTTCAAGTACCATCCTTTACGCGGGTACACCCACCATCTCCAGCGGGAGTCGTACTGCTTGTACGTGGTAGTATTCTTCAATCCTCCTCACCGCCTTCGAGTGGTTCGCCCCAATCATCAGCGAGTGGAGTTTCGTCTGGATGTATCGCCGCCCCGTCCGTGAAGCTCTTCGATGACAGCCCGAGCAGTGCCGCAATGAAGAGCCCTGTCGCGCCTATGGTCGCGCCTATCTCGGTGAGGTATGGAAAATTCCAGACCTTGCCGACGGTAAGCCAAAAGACCTGAAAAGCCGGCAAAGCTACCAAAGCGAACCACTTTAAAAAGTCGTATGTTTTGTTTGATAATCTCATGATGTATCTCCTATTCTTCAGCGACATACGTGATAGTGCAGTAAACGGTCGCGTTCGCATTGACCGTAGATCCCGCCACATTCCTCACCGTGAGTGACGGTACATCGTTTGCATCGATGTTCAGGAATCCGCCTATCACGCTCGTACCGTAAAAGCCCGCTCCTGTGGCGATTTCCATTGCAGGTCGAGGCACTCGCGGCACCTGACCCGAGAAGAAGTTCGAGCCGACCGTCACCGCATAAGTCCTCTGGCACGTTACAAGCAGATTAACGAGCCGTCCGACCTTGTATACATCTATGACCGCGAACGCAGTCGCTTCTGACAGATAGTAGCCGTTGAATCTTTCGCCTCTTATGAGCGAAGTACCGCCGGAGCTGTCTGCGTTGCACCCATATCGGATATCGTTACCCGCAAACAAGCCATTACCCGCCCAGTCAATCGCGAACGCGTTCGATATCGCCCCCGCCGCGCCGTTACCGATGCGGAGCGGAGCTGCGAGCGTGTCATCCGGGTACGCTCCGAGGTTCATCTCGGACGTTATCTGCGTGGTCGTGTATTCGATGGTTATGTTGTCGCAGACAAGCTCGCCGAAGCCGTCCGAGTTCTTCGAGTAGAAGCTGATGTCGAGCGTGCTCGCGTTTGTCTGTGTAACGTAGAACGCGTACAGATCCGTGTCGCTCAGCGCGATGGATATCGGCAGCGAGTAGAAGTCAAGCGTCGTGATGTCTGTCGGGTCTGCGCTCGGGTGATACGTTACCGATATGCTCGTGAATGTGTCTATCGTTCTACCGAGATTGATGACTCCGCCGTACCCGTCTGAAGACGGATAGCCGTATCTCAGTACGTGCGTGATATCGCCGCTCCGGGCGTCAACGGAAAAAATCTCGTGCCCCACGCCGTCGTTCATGTAGATGCCCGACGAAGAGAAGACTGCAAGCTCGTCTGTGCCGTCACGCATCGCGATACCGTTAGACCGCGCGAGCAGATTGCTGCCGCCGTTCTCAGGATCTACGAGGAACTCAGCCTTCGGGATCTCCGTGATATGCGCACCCGTGTCCTCGCCGCTCTGCGTGTGCCAGAAGTATTGATTCGTGTTCCCCGCTATCTGCGACACCCTTCTCGTAGCCTGCGCGACCTTCTCGACCTTCTCCTCGGTCTTCTGCGTGATGGTCTGCGCGAGCGTGACCTGTGGTTTACCGAGCTCTATCTCGTCATATCGGTCAGCGAGCACATTGAACACGGTCTTCACGACCTTAATCGTGCCCGTGAGCCCGTACATCGGGACGACGATGTTCGCCTGATTATTACAAAGGAATAATTAATCCAATTCATGGAGGAAGTCAAAATTCATTAATATTGTTTACAAGTGGTTCAACAGGAAAACCTAAAGCTGTTGTTTTAACAAATGAAAATATAATAGCAGCAGAGATGTATGCAATGAATACCAGTCATACCGAAAATATAACTGGGCCTA